>NZ_JBFACU010000017.1:0-203550 GCF_040641015.1 Streptomyces sp. NPDC021356
CCCCGGCCAACTCCTCAGGTGTCACACCAGGACAACGACACCAACCAGCTAACAGACACGCCACCCACGAACAAACCTGACCAAGCCCTACTAGGCGGTGGGCAGCCCGTAGGCGTCCGCGATGAGTTCGTAGGACCGTACGCGTACATCACCGCTGTGCGCGTTGCTGGTGATCATCAGCTCGTCGGCGCCGGTGCGCTTGTGGAGGTCGTCGAGGCCGGAGCGGACCTCGTCGGGCGTGCCGTGGATGACGTTGGCGTTCCAGGAGGAGATGAAGTCCTGCTCCATGGGGCTGAACGCGTAGGCCTCCGCCTCCTCGGGCGTGGGGACGAGCCCGGGGCGGCCGGTGCGCAGCCGGACCATGTTCAGCGCGGCGGCCAGGACCTGGCGGCGGGCCTCGCGCTCGTCGTCGGTGGCGAGGGCGGCGACGCCGATGAGGGCGTACGGGGCGTCGAGGACCGCGCTCGGGCGGAAGGACTCGCGGTAGAGGTCGAGGGCCGGGACCGTGTTCTGCGCGGAGAAGTGGTGGGCGAAGGCGAAGGGCAGGCCCAGCATGCCCGCCAGACGGGCGCTGAAGCCGGAGGAGCCGAGCAGCCACAGGGGCGGGCGGTGCGGGGACTGGACGCCGCCCGGGGAGGTGGCCTGGATGGGGCCGGGGACGGCGTGGATGCGGCGGTAGGGGTGGCCGTCGGGGAAGTCGTCGTCGAGGAAGCGGGTCAGCTCGGCGAGCTGCTGGGGGAAGTCGTCGGCGCCTTCGTTGAGGTGGTCGGTGCGGCGCAGGGCGGCGGCGGTGGCGCCGTCGGTGCCGGGGGCGCGGCCGAGGCCGAGGTCGATGCGGCCGGGGGCCAGGGCCTCCAGGGTGCCGAACTGCTCGGCGATCACCAGCGGGGCGTGGTTGGGCAGCATGACGCCGCCCGAGCCGAGGCGGATGCGCTCGGTGTGGGCGGCGATGTGGGCGAGGATCACGGCCGGCGAGGAGGAGGCGACGCCGGGCATCGAGTGGTGCTCGGCGACCCAGTACCGGTGGTAGCCGCGGCGCTCCGCGAGGCGGGACAGCGCGACGCCGGTACGGAGGGCTTCGGTGGCCGTGTGGCCCGCGCCCACCGTCACCAGGTCCAGGACGGAGAGGGGCACGGGTGCGGTGCCGTGTCCCTCGCCTCGGATCTCGTCTGCCGCCACGGGGTGCCTCCTGCTGGTTGGCTCGTTCTCCCGGGTGCCAACAGGAGACAGTCCCCGTTTATTTCCGCGCGCGCCTCCCGCGCGGTGGGCGCGCGTCCTACGCCGCCAGCGCGTGCCCGGGGTGGAGGACGACCTTGGTGTAGCCCTCGATCCGCTTGTCGAACTTCTCGTAGGCCTGCGGGGCCTGGTCCAGGGGAAGTTCGTGCGAGACCACGAAGCTGGGCTTGGCGCGCCCGGCGATGATCAGGTCACGGAGCTGGCGGTTGTACCGCTTGACGTTGCACTGGCCGGTGCCCATCTGCTGACCCTTTTCGAACATCTTGCCGATGGAGACCAGCAGCTGGCCGTGCTTGGCGTGCTCGTCGGGGCCGCCCGGGTCGGAGGGGACGTACAGGCCCGGTACGCCGAGCATGCCGGTGGGCCGTACCGTCTCGACGAGCGTGTTGAGGACGACGGCGGGTTCCTCGTGGCTCGTGTCCTTGTGCGACTGGGCCTGGTAGCCGACGGCGTCCACGCCCTTGTCGGTTCCCTCGCCTCCCGTCTGTTCCTTGATCTGCTCGGCCGGGTCGCCCTTCGTGAAGTCGATGGGGATGGCCCCGATCTCCTCCGCCTTGGCGAGCCGCTCGGGCACCCGGTCCACCGAGAACACCTTCGACGCGCCGCGCAGCAGCGCCGAGTACGCGGCCATCAGCCCCACCGGCCCGGCGCCGAAGACGGCCACCGACTCGCCGGGCGTGAGCTGGGCGAGTTCACAGCCGTGGTAACCGGTCGGGAAGATGTCGGCGAGCAGCACGAAGTCGGTCTCGAACTCCTCCCCCGGCGGCAGTTTCAGGCAGTTGAAGTCGGCGAAGGGCACGCGCAGGCGCTCGGCCTGGCCGCCGGTGTAGGGGCCCATCGCGACATAGCCGTAGGCGCCGCCGGCGAACCCGGGGTTGACCGTGAGGCAGAACCCGGTCTTCCCGGCGAGGCAGTTCTTGCAGAACCCGCAGGCGACGTTGAACGGCATGACGACCCGGTCGCCCTCGGCCAGCGACGTCACCCCGCTGCCGGTCTCCTCCACGACGCCGAGGTTCTCGTGGCCGAAGACGATGCCCGCCTGGGCGGCCGTACGGCCCTCGTACATGTGCAGGTCGGACCCACAGATCGCGCTGGACGTGACCCGGACGATCACGTCGTTGGGGTGCTGGATCCGTGGATCGTCCACGTCGCGCACCGTCACGCCGAAGGGCTTTTCGTAGACGACGGCTTTCACCTCGGTCACCTCCGCGTCATCACTTCACGACAGCGGCGGCGACGGGACACCCCGCGGGGCGGAAGCCGGACACGGGGCGGTCGCGCGGACATGATCACGGGCGGGCGCCCGTGTTCGCCGGGGCCGGGTGCGGGGCGTTCTCGCCGCACCGCCGGACATCTCCAGGTAACGCCTGTGCGCGGGCGCCCGCAAGCGCGCCCGGCGCCCCCGCGCGGGGCGCCCCGGATCTCGTACGGCGCTCACACGGGTCTCACACGGACCTCATACCTGGACGATCGGCTCCCGGCTGAACAGCGCGCCCAGGCCGGGCGCGTTGACCCGGCGGTCGGTGAGCCGCAGCGCCTCCCAGACGGTCACCTGGTTCGCGGTGAGTACGGGCTTGCCGAGGTCCTTCTCCAGGGCCGCGATGTGGGAGGCGGTGTGCAGGGCGGTGTCCGGCAGGAGGACCGCGTCGGCGCGCGGGGTGTCGGCCGCCCGCGCCAGCGCGAGGATCTCCGGCTCCCCCCAGGACGCCACCTGCTCGGCCGAGCGGCTGCCGGCGCTGTGCGCGGCGGCCACCTCCACCTCCCCGGCACGCAGGAAGTCCGCGAAGAGGGCCGTCACGTCCTCAGGGTAGGTCGCCGCGACCGCGACCCGCCGCACCCCGATCTCGCGCACCGCGTGCACGAAGCCGAAGGAGGTGGCCGAGGCCGGCATGCCCACCGCCCGGGCCAGGGCCCGCACCTGCTCGTGGGCGCCTTCCCAGCCGTGCACGAAGCTGCCGCTGGTGCTCGCCCACACCACCGCCTCCGCGCCGGACAGCCGCAGCCCCTCGACGCTGCGCGCCAGCTGATCGACCGCACCGGTCCCCCGCAGCGCCTCCAGCCGGTAGGCGTCCTCGCCGATCCCGGTGTGGACGAGATCGACCCGGATGTCACTGCCCAGGAGCTGCTCGATGCGCGGATAGTCGTCCTCGGCGAAGTGGCCCGGGTAGAGGAATCCGAGTGCGGTCATGTCCAGCCTTCCTGGTGTGCTCGCTGTGTCGTAGGGGCCCTTGCGGGCCCTTCCCGGGGTCATCGCCCTGGAGCCGTCGCGGTGCGGGTACCCCGGAAGGCCGCCGAATTTCCTTCGCATAACTCGGTTTCGCTTGGGTAGCGGCGCGCTCATGGCTCCACCACATGGACTTGGAAGAGGCAGACGGACACCCGGGCGGCCCAGCCGCCGGTCGCTGCTCGCGGGGGTCGCGGCGGCCGGCGCGCTGGGCGCCGCCGGGTGCAGTCGCGTGGCCACGGCGTCCACCGGCAGCGGCGGCGACCTCCTGGACCGGCTCAGGGCCCAGGGGGTCGTACGGCTGGGTATCGCGGGCGAGATCCCGTTCGGGTACATCGGCAAGGACGGGAAGGTGACGGGCGAGGCGCCCGAGCTGGCCGAGGTGATCTTCAAGCGGCTCGGGGTGGACCGGGTGCAGCCGGTGCCCACGGAGTTCGGCTCGCTCATACCGGGCCTGAACTCCCAGCAGTTCGACGTCGTCGCCGCCGGGATGTACATCAACGCCGACCGCTGCGAGCAGGTCCTCTTCGCCGATCCCGACTACCAGATGCTCGACTCCTTCATCGTCCGCAAGGGCAACCCGAAGGGGCTGCACGACTACCAGGACGTCGTGGCGAAGAAGGCGAAGTTCGCCACCGGGACCGGCTACGCCGAGATCCAGTACGCGATCGACGCCGGGTACCGGCAGAGCGACATCCTGATCGTGCCCGACCAGGTGGCGGGGCTGAACGCCGTCGAGGCCGGCCGGGTGGACGTCTTCGCCGGTACGGCGCTCACCACCCGCGCGGTGGTGAAGAAGTCCGCGAAGGCCGAGGCCACCAAGCCGTTCGCGCCGCTGGTGAAGGGAAAACCGCACGTGGACGGCGGCGGGTTCGCCTTCCGGCCGACCGAGACGAAGCTGCGGGACGCCTTCAACACCGAGCTGCACAAGATGAAGAAGAGCGGCGAGCTGTTCCGGATCCTGAAGCCCTTCGGGTTCTCGCAGGCCGAGATGACGGATCTGACCGCGAAGGAGCTGTGCGCCGGATGACGAAGGGACTATGGGAACTCGTCCTGGAGGGCGTGTGGGTCACCCTCCAGCTGCTGTTCTTCAGCGCGCTGCTGGCCACCGCCGTCTCCTTCGTGGTCGGCGTCGCCCGCACCCACCGGCTGTGGATCGTCCGCTTCCTCGCGGGCTTCTACACCGAGGTGTTCCGCGGGACCTCGGCGCTGGTGATGATCTTCTGGGTGTTCTTCGTGCTGCCGCCCGCCTTCGGCTGGCAGCTGGTGCCGATGTGGGCGGGCACCCTGGCGCTGGGGCTGACCTACGGGGCGTACGGCGCGGAGATCGTGCGCGGCGCGCTGAACTCGGTCGACCCGGCGCAGCGTGAGGGCGGCGTCGCGCTCAGCTTCACGCCCTGGCAGCGGATGCGGCTGATCCTGCTGCCGCAGGCGGTGCCGGAGATGATCCCGCCGTTCAGCAACCTGCTGATCGAACTGCTCAAGGGCACCTCGCTGGTGTCGGTCATGGGCATGGGCGACCTGGCGTTCAGCGGCAACCTGGTACGGCTCGCGCTCCAGGAGAGCGCCCACATCTACACGTACATCCTGATCATCTACTTCGTGATCGCGTTCGCGCTGACCCGGCTGATGCGCGGCCTCGAGAAGCGGCTGAAGCGGGGCGTCGGCAAGGCGGCGCGGAGCGGGGCCGTGACCTCCCCCGAGCCCGTGGCCTCCCCCGAACCCGTGGGCACCCCGGCCCAGGGCGGTGTGGCGTGAACTGGGACTGGGGCGCCGTACGCGACTTCATGCCGCACTTCTGGGACGGTCTGCTCGTCACCCTGCAGGCGCTGGTCCTCGGGTCGGTGATCTCGTTCGCGCTGGGGCTGGTGTGGGCGCTGCTGATGCGGACGCCGACGCGGTGGGTGCGCTGGCCGGTGGGGGTGGTGACCGAGTTCGTCCGGGACACCCCGCTGCTGGTGCAGTTGTTCTTCCTCTTCTACGTGCTGCCGGAGTGGGGGCTGACGTTCTCCGCGCTGACCACGGGCGTCCTCGCGATCGGACTGCACTACTCGACGTACACGATGCAGGTCTACCGCGCCGGTATCGAGGCGGTGCCCGCCGGCCAGTGGGAGGCGGCGACGGCACTGAACCTGCCGCGGCGGCGGACCTGGACGGCGGTGATCCTGCCGCAGGCGATCCGCCGTGTGGTCCCGGCGCTCGGCAACTACGTCATCTCGATGCTCAAGGACACGCCGCTGCTGATGGCGATCACCGTGCTGGAGATGCTCGGGCAGGCGCGCCTGTACTCGCAGCAGCACTTCCAGTTCACCGAGCCGCTGACCGTGATCGGTGTGGCCTTCATCCTCGTTTCCTACCTGGCCTCCCTCCTCCTGCGAGCACTGGAGCGACGTCTTGTCCGTTGACACCACGAAGAACCCCGAGACCCCAAAGAGCTCCGGGAAGCCGCGGCCGCCGGCCGCCGTCACCGCGCCCGGCGAGCTGGTTCGGCTGGAGAACGTGACCAAGCGGTTCGGCGACCACACGGTCCTCGACGGGCTGGACTTCTCCGTCGACCCCGGCAAGCACGTCACGCTGATCGGCCCCTCCGGGTCGGGCAAGACGACCATCCTGCGGCTGCTGATGACCCTGACCAGGCCGGACGAGGGCACCATCACGGTCGACGGCGAGCAGCTCTTCCCGGCGCCCGAGAAGCAGGTCCGGGAGATCCGCAAGAAGATCGGGATGGTCTTCCAGCACTTCAACCTGTTCCCGAACATGTCGGTACTGCGGAACATCACCGAGGCTCCCGTCACGGTGCTCGGCATGTCCAGGGACGAGGCGGAGGTCCGCGCGCGCGAGCTGCTGGAGATGGTGGGGCTGGCCGAGAAGTGCGACGCGCGGCCCGCGCAGCTGTCCGGCGGCCAGCAGCAGCGGGTGGCGATCGCCCGGGCGCTGGCGATGCGGCCGCAGGTGCTGCTGCTGGACGAGGTGACCTCCGCGCTCGACCCGGAGCTGGTCGCGGGCGTCCTGGACGTGCTGCGGGACATCGCCCGCTCCACGGACATCACGATGCTCTGCGTGACCCACGAGATGGGCTTCGCCCGGGACATCTCCGACCAGGTGCTGATGTTCGACTCGGGGCGGGTCGTGGAGGCCGGTCCGCCGGAGCAGATCTTCCAGGACCCGGAACAGGAACGGACGCGGGAGTTCCTCAGCGCGGTGCTCTGACCCGCCGCCGCGACCGGCGGCGCGACCGGCGGCGTGCGCGGGCGCGCCGCCGGCCTCCCCCGGCACCCCGGGTGGTCACGAGCACCCCCGGG
Organism: Streptomyces sp. NPDC021356; assembly: GCF_040641015.1. Classification (NCBI taxonomy): domain Bacteria; kingdom Bacillati; phylum Actinomycetota; class Actinomycetes; order Kitasatosporales; family Streptomycetaceae; genus Streptomyces; species Streptomyces sp. NPDC021356. The sequence continues at coordinate 6,763 of NZ_JBFACU010000017.1, forward strand.
GACCGGGTAGTATTTTCTTCGTCGTCGGCCGCGGGAAGCGGACGGCGGGAGTCATGCGCCGCTAGCTCAGTTGGTTAGAGCAGCTGACTCTTAATCAGCGGGTCCGGGGTTCGAGTCCCTGGCGGCGCACAGAACGGTGAGGCCGGTCCCACGGAGACGTGGGACCGGCCTCACCGCTTTCGCGCCCCCGGGCCCCTCGGGTACGGCGTCGGGTCCGGCGTCAGAAGGTGACGTCCGAGCAGGCGTAGAACGCGTTTCCCGTGTCGGCGATCGTCCAGACCGCGAGGATGACGTGGTGGCCGCTCAGGCCGCTGGGCAGGGTGCCGCTGTGGCTGAGGGTGGCCGGTGGCTGCTTGCCGCCGTAGGGGATGGTCAGGAACGGGGTCGTGTCGAGGTCGGCGCGGGTCAGGGCGTGGTCCTGGTTCCAGCCCTGCCTGGTGACGTAGTACCTGAAGTCGGTCGTGGCGTGCCGTGCCTCGAACTGCCAGCGGAAGGTGTAGCTCTGGCCGCCGGTGACCTGCGTGGTGGGCCACTCGGCGCCCTTGGGGGTGCGGGCGCCGTCGAGCGGGCCGAACCGGTCCAGGCCGCCGGAGCACAGATGCCCGTCCGCCGGTCCGCGCGCCGGGAAGCCCTTGGGACCCTCGACGCTCTGCGGCTCCCACTGGATCTCGCCGCAGCCCCGTACCGTGCCGTCGGCGCACAGCAACTGCCTGCTGATGGGGAGGTCGGTGTAGCCGTGGCCGCTGGCGCCGCCGGTGGAGAGCACGAGGGCTCCGGCGGTGGTCAGGCCCAGCACGGCCGCGTACAACTTGGCCTTGGTGCGCATGGAGTCGCTCCTGGTGAACGTGTGGGGATGTTCGCTGAGCAGGACTGTGTGCGTTGGTCTAGACCAAGTACCAGGCTATGGCGACCACTTGGACATGTCCATACCAATCACGGGATGGTTTCCCGGCGTCCGGCGCAGAACGCCACCGTCAGATCCCGCACCAGCACCTTGCGCTCGCCGTCGTCCAGATCGACCAGCCCGCGCATGGTCAGCCGGGTCACCGTGTCCTCGACCGAGTCCACCACCGACGTCAGCGCACCGGCCCGGTCCCGGGCGTCCAGCGCGGCCACACCGCGCCGGTGCATGGCGCCGGCGACCTCGAGGGCCTACTCGACCCGGGCCGGACGGACCGAGAACGCCTCCGGCCCGACCGGCTCCGCCTCCCGCGCCACCAGCCGGGTCAGCGCCTCCCCGGCCGCTTCCGCACCGCCCCACCCCCCGCCCCACGCACCGGCACCCGCGCCGGCGCCGCCTCCACGCACGCGCGCAGGCAGGACTCGTGGTCGTCGACCCCGAGCACCGCCCGCGCGGTGTCCCGCACCCGCCGGACCACGAGAACCGCCACCCTCAACGCGATCCCGTCGGCGTCCGCGGACGGCATCGGCTCGCTGCGCCAGTGCCGCAGCCGTACGTCGACGCCACGGCGCGGCACGAACGGGTTGATCCACAGCAGCCCGGCGCCCCGGACGGTCCCCCGGTAGCGGCCGAACAGCCCGGGCACCCACGCCCGGCCGGCCCGCCCCCGGGTCAGCCCGCCGAAGCCGAGCAGCCCGAGCGCCCCGGCCGCGGCGTACGCGCCCCACTGCGGCAGGCCGAGCCCCGCGCCCGCACCGGCCGGCAGGGGCAGCGCCCGCGCCGCGAGCGGCGGCAGACCCCTCGCCCACCAGGTGGTGAGCACACAGCCGGCCGCCCCGCACACCCCGGCGAGGACCCCGACCGCACCCGGCAGCAGCCGGGCCGGCCGCTCCGCCAGGCCCGGCTCGGCCTCGGGCGCCGGGCGGGCCGGGGCGGGCACCCGGCGGCGGAAGCGCGGCTGCTCGCCCGCGCCCCGCCCGCTACCCGCTGCCCGCTACCCGCTGCCCGCTGCCCGCCACCGGGGGCCCGAGCGCCGCCGGGGACGGGTCGTGGTCCGGTCGGCCGGGGCCGGGTTCGTCGCGGAAGAGCCGGTGGAGAGGGATCTCGGTGGTCGCCTCGTTCTGGATGAGCCGGGGGAAGGAACGATTCGGCCGGTCGACCGGGAGCTCCATGCGATCCACGTCACACTTCATACGGACTTGTCCGCATCTGCGCACGTTGATCAGTGTCACAATCGTCCCGGAAATACGCATGCCTGACGGCCCGAAGGATGAAAACGGGCCCCGTCGGGGCGGCTCCGGCAGCCGGACCGTGGTCACAGGCACCTCACCGAGTCCTGTAAAGTTGTCCACGTCAGCAGGCGCCGCTAGCTCAGTTGGTTAGAGCAGCTGACTCTTAATCAGCGGGTCCGGGGTTCGAGTCCCTGGCGGCGCACCATGACGACGACGGGTCCTGTTCGCGGAAAACGCGAACGGGGCCCGTCGTCGTTCCTGCGCACCCGCGCCGCGCACAGTGGGGGCCCGCCACCCGCGCCCCCGCCCCGTTCGCACCCCTGTGCACCCGTGCGTCTTGCGCCGATATGAGCCGTTGACTCCGCTTTTCGCATCTTGCGATCAGGCTGAACACCTAGAACCCTGGGTGCCAGGATGCCGCCGATAAGCGGCAGTTGTGGGTCCTTGGGAGTTTTTCGAAAAACCGTTTGAACCAGTTGCCCGATGTGCGGGAAAAGGGGCCCCGTTGCGTCGACGGCCGCCGAGGGGGGCAGCCATGCAACCGGCAGGAAACCGGAACGACACGCGCTGACCTGCGTGTGGGGGGGATGAAGTCATGACGTCGACGCCGTCGGGCGCAAGGCAACGGCACGACCGGCACGACCGGCCCGATCCGTCCGAGACGACACGCCCGCAGGTGCCACCGCACCGCACCGCCGGCACCACCGGGGCGTTCCGCAGGATCAGGAACACCCTGCCGAGATACGACTACGAGCACTACAGCCGCCTGGCGGGACCGCTCACCCAGCCCGACCCGGACGAGCCGTACCGGGTGCGGTACCGCTCCCTGCTCTCGCGGGAACCGCACCGGGTCCGGGTCGCGCTGATGCTGGCCGCCGCCCCGCTGCTCTCCCTGGTCCTGCTGGTCTGGCTGATGCAGCCGCGGCACTGGACCGAGCGCGACCATCCCGCGTACGGCCTCCTGCCGGTCCTCGACACGGTGATGCTGGTCGCGATCGGCCTGATCGAACTCTTCCGCTGCCTGAACGTGCTCTCCAACGCGCACGCCACCCTGGTGGCCCGCGACCCCGTCCCGGTGGTGCCCGAGGCCGGCACCCGGGTCGCCTTCCTCACCACGTTCGTGCCCGGCAAGGAACCGCTGGAGATGGTCACGCGGACCCTTCAGGCGGCCGTACGGCTGCGGCACCGGGGCGTCATGCACGTGTGGCTGCTCGACGAGGGCGACGACGCCGAGGTGAAGGCGGTCTGCGCACGCCTGGGCGTCCATCACTTCACCCGCAAGGGCGTCGAGCGCTGGAACCGGCCGGGGGGCCCGCCCCGCGCGAGGACCAAGCACGGCAACTACAACGCCTGGCTCCAGGCGCACGGCGACGAGTACGACTTCTTCGCCTCCGTCGACACCGACCACGTCCCGCTGCCCAACTACCTGGAGCGGATGCTCGGCTACTTCCGCGACCCGGACGTCGGCTTCGTCATCGGCCCGCAGGTCTACGGCAACTACGACACGTTCGTCACCAAGGCCGCCGAGTCGCAGCAGTTCCTCTTCCACGCGCTGATCCAGCGCGCCGGCAACCGCTACGGCGCACCCATGTTCGTCGGCACCTCCAACGCCGTACGGATCGGCGCGATCAAGCAGATCGGCGGGCTGTACGACTCGATCACCGAGGACATGGCGACCGGTTTCGAGATGCACCGCGCCAAGAACCCGGCGACCGGCCGGAAGTGGAAGTCCGTCTACACCCCGGACGTGCTCGCCGTCGGTGAGGGCCCGAGCGCATGGACGGACTTCTTCACCCAGCAGCTGCGCTGGTCCCGTGGGACGTACGAGACGATCCTCAAGCAGTACTGGAAGGGCATCGGCACGCTGCCTCCGGGGCGCCTGTTCAACTACACCATGATGGTCGTCTTCTATCCGATGTCCGCCCTGAACTGGATCCTGGCCGCGCTGAGCTGCGCGCTCTTCCTGGGCCTGGGCGCCTCCGGCGTGAACATCGACCCCACGGTGTGGCTGATGCTGTACGGGAACGCGTCCGCGCTCCAGATCGGCCTGTACGTCTGGAACCGCCGGCACAACGTCTCCCCGCACGAGCCCGAGGGGTCGGGCGGGGTGGCCGGCATGGTGATGTCGGCGCTGTCGGCGCCGATCTACGCCCGCGCGCTGATGGACACGGTCCTGCGCCGCGGGAGCAGGTTCGTGGTGACGCCGAAGGGCGCCTCGGCGAGCCCGGACACGCTGTTCGGCACGTTCCGCGTCCACTGGTTCTTCATCCTGGTGTTCGGCGGATCGGTCGCGGCCGGTGTCGCACGCGGGCACGCCCACCCCGCGATGCTCGCCTGGGCCGTCCTCGCCCTCCTCGTCACCGCCTCCCCCCTCCTCGCCTGGCGCTGGTCGCTGCGGCGCACCCGGCGTGCCCCGGCGCCCGCCGGGCAGGGCTCGTCAGCGGATGCCGTCGCGGTCGCGCCGCAGGACGCCGTACCACCGGCGTACGCCGGGCACGCGGCGGGAGGTGACGGCGCATGAGGGACCGGGCCGGCCTGCGCCGCGCCCGCCGGGTCGGGATCGGCGCCGTGGTGGTGCTCGCCCTGGCCGGGATGAACGGTCCGTGGCTCTACCGCTTCGGCACGGAGCGCTACCACCAGTACGAGATCAACGAGCCGGGGTACAAGGCGGCCAACGGGCACTGGGACATCGTCGAGTTCCCCAAGGAGTACCGCCAGGACACCATCCACGCCGTGCTGCTGCACACCGGGAAGGTGCTGCTGGTGGCGGGTTCGGGCAACAACCAGGCGAACTTCGACGCGAAGAGGTTCGACTCGCGCATCTGGGACCCGGTCCGGGGCACCGTCAAGAAGGTGCCCACGCCCGACGACCTGTTCTGCACGGGCCACACCCAGCTCGGCGACGGCAGGATCCTCATCGCCGGCGGCACCAAGCGGTACGAGAAGCTCAAGGGCGACGTCACCAAGGCCGGCGGCCTGATGATCGTGCACAACGAGAACCCGGACGAGCCGGTCACCCTGCCCGCCGGGACGAGCTTCACCGGCAGGGCGAACGGGAAGACGTTCGTCTCCAAGGACCCGGTGCTCGTCCCGCGCGCGAAGAAGAACTTCGACGCCAGGACGGGGAGGTTCCTCGGCAACACCCCGGGGCTGGGCCGGATCTACGTGGAGGCGCTGAAGAGCGGCGCCCGCTACGAGACCGGGACCCAGGACAACTACCGGATCCGGGGCCTGGGCGGCGCCGACGCCCGCAACACCTACGGCATCGCGCAGAAGCTCGCCCTGGACAAGAAGGACTTCCAGGGGATCCGGGACACCTACGAGTTCGACCCGGTCGCCGAGAAGTACATCGGGGTCGATCCGATGCACGAGGCCCGCTGGTACCCGACGCTCACCACGCTCGGCGACGGGAAGGTCCTCAGCGTCTCCGGCCTCGACGACATCGGCCAGCTCGTCCCCGGCAAGAACGAGGTCTTCGACCCGAAGACCCGCACGTGGACGTACACCCCGAAGGTCCGTCAGTTCCCGACGTACCCGGCGCTGTTCCTGATGCAGGACGGCAGGATCTTCTACTCCGGTTCGAACGCGGGCTACGGACCCGCCGAGGTGGGCCGCGACCCGGGCGTCTGGGACCTGGCCACCAACAGGTTCACCGCGCTGCCGGGGCTGGGCGACGCGGACAGGATGGAGACCTCCGGCACGGTGCTGCTGCCGCCCGCCCAGGGCGAGAGGTACATGGTGATCGGCGGCGGCGGGGTCGGCGAGTCGAAGCTGTCCAGCAGGAAGACCCGGATCATCGACCTCAGGGCGAAGAACCCGCACTTCACGGACGGCCCGTCGCTGGCCGAGGGCACCCGCTACCCGCAGTCCTCGATCCTGCCCGACGACAGCGTGCTGGTCTCCGGCGGCTCCGGGGACTACCGGGGCCGCGGCGACTCGAACATCCTTGAGGCCCGGCTGTACGACCCCGCCACGAACACGCTCAGGCGGGTCGCCGACCCGCTGGTGGGGCGCAACTACCACTCGGGTTCGATCCTGCTGCCCGACGGCCGGGTGATGTTCTTCGGCTCCGACTCGCTCTACGGCGACAAGGCCGGCACCAGGCCGGGCACCTTCGAGCAGCGCATCGAGATCTACACGCCGCCGTACCTGTACCGGGACTCGCGGCCCTCGCTGACGGGCGGCCCGCAGACCGTCGCGCGCGGCGCCTTCGCCACGTTCACCTCGCGGCACGCCGAGGCGATCAGGAAGGCCCGGCTGATCCGGCCGAGCGCCTCCACCCACGTCACGGACGTGGACCAGCGGTCGATCGCGCTGGACTTCACGACCTCGGGCGACCGGGTCACGGTGAGGGTGCCGAAGAACCGGAACCTGGTGCAGTCGGGCTGGTACATGCTGTTCGTCGCCGACGACCGGGGGACGCCCAGCAAGGCGCAGTGGGTGAAGGTCCCGTAGGCCCCGGCGCCCCGCACGGCCCACGGGGCGTCCTGTGCGGTGCAGGGCGCGCGCCCCGACGGCCGTCGCCGCGCGGTCACCCGGTCGCCCGCGCCAGCTCCAGCGCGTACGTCTCCCACCAGTCGCCCGCCCCCGGGCCGCCCTTGCAGGTGCCGTCCGACTCGCCGGGGCGCTTGACCCAGAGGTAGGCGTCGACGAGGGGGTCGGCGGTCCTCGTCGTGGGGGCCTCGCCGAGGGCGCGGCCGGGCGGGTTGCACCAGCGTTCGCTCGGATCGCCGTCCGTGTACGGGCCGTTGCCGTTGCGGCTGGTGTCGACGACGAAGTGCTTGCCGCCGGTCCTGCGCGACAACTGCTTCCCGTACTCCACGGACTGCCGGGTGGAGTAGAAGTTGGAGACGTTGACGGCGAAGCCGTCGGCCCGGTCCATGCCCGCCCGCCCGAGCGGCTCGAAGATCTGGTCCGGGTGCCCCCAGCCGGCGTTGCCCGCGTCCAGGTAGACCTTGGTGTTCTTCAGCGCCTTGAGCGTGGCGACGGCGCCCTTGAGCAGGTCGTAGCGCTCCTCCTGGAACTGCGGCGGGGTGCAGCCGTCCACCAGGTGCAGTACGGCGTCCGGCTCCAGGACCACCGTGGCCGCGCGGTCGCCGATCCCGCGGGCCACGCCGTCGATCCAGGCGCGGTAGGCGTCGCCGTCGGCGGCGCCGCCCCGGGAGTACTGGCCGCAGTCGCGGTGCGGGATGTCGTAGAGGACGAGCAGCGCCGTGCGGTCCGCCTTGTCGGCGGCCTCGGTGAAGCCGCGCGCCTCCTGCTCGGGGTTCTCCGGTCCGATCCACTCACCGGTCGGCTGCTCGGCGATCTTGCGGATCTGCTCGGCGTCGGCCTTCCGGCCGGCCTTGGCGTAGGCGGCGACCTGGCGGGCCGCCCTGCTGTCCGGGTCGACCCAGAACGGGTCGGCGGCGCGGGGCCGCTGGTTGATCGGGGCGCCCGCGCCACCACGCTCGCCGTCCCCGTCCGCACCGCCGTCCCCGGAGGAACACCCGGCGGCCAGCAGTGCCGCCCCCAGCAGCACCGCGGACGCCCGCGCCGCCGCCGCGAGGGCGCGCGGGACCGCCCCCCTCATGCCGTGCATACGACTCCCCCTCGGTGCATTCGACCGTTCGGTCACATACCCCACATTCCTCCCGTTCCATGCTGCCAGGCGGCAACCGGGTCACGGGCCGGTTCGGGAGAGGTGGACCGGATGCGGGGACGGGTCGTCCTGGGCGGGGCGGCCGACGGCGGCCATGTCGCCGGTCGCCGGCTCGGCCGGCCGCCCGTGCCCGTCGGCGGCCGCGCCTCCCCACTGCCACAGCCCGAGCAGCAGCACCGCCCAGGCCAGACCGGCGACGAGACGGCCGGGACCGCGGAGGCGTGCGGTGCCGGACAGAGTGCCGGACGGGGTGCCGGACATGGTGTCGGACATGGTGGTCAGCCCTTCAGTCCTCGGTCCGCCGGCGGCCGGGACGGCGCGCTTCCCCGCGCGCGCGGGGAAGGAGGACGACGGCCGCCGCCGCGGCGCCCGCCAGGACCAGTCCGGTCACCGCGTGCGCCACGCCGGGGGCGTCCGCGACGGCGTGGGCGTCCGGAGGATCCGGTGGCGCCGGACGCGCCTGCGCGGGGACTACGGCGACCGCGTCACCGGGGGTGGGCGACGAGGCCGCCGGGGCCCGGCCGGCCGCGGCCCCGGGCGTCCCGTCCGTGGTGGCGGAGGTGGCGGCGGGGACCGCGGCCGGGGCGAAGGCACCCGCCACCAGCAGACCCGTACACAGCGTCAGACGCAGGGAACCCATCGTGACACCTCCGGTACCAGGAGACGTCAAGGGGCCGGGATGCGCATCCGCAACGGGCCGGTACTGCCCGGTACTGCTCCGAACGGGTGAGCGATGGTTCAGGGCCCGCCGGGGTCCGGTCTCAGACGCGCTCCACGAGGTCGGCGATGGAGTCGATGACCTCGGAGGGACGGAACGGGTAGCGGTCGACGTCCTTGGGCTGCGTCACGCCGGTGAGGACGAGGAAGGTGCGCATCCCGGCCTCCAGGCCGGCGAGCACGTCGGTGTCCATCCGGTCGCCGATCATGGCGGAGGTCTCGGAGTGGGCGCCGATCGCGTTCAGCCCGGCGCGCATCATCAGCGGGTTGGGCTTGCCCACGAAGTACGGCTTCTTGCCGGTCGCCGCGGTGATCAGGGCGGCGACCGAGCCGGTGGCGGGCAGGTCGCCCTCGGCGGAGGGGCCGACGTTGTCGGGGTTGGTGGCGATGAACCGGGCCCCGTCGTTGATCAGGCGGACGGCCTTGGTCAGCGCCTCGAAGGAGTACGTCCGGGTCTCGCCGAGGATCACGAAGTCGGGCTCGTGGTCGGTGAGGATGTAGCCGATGTCGTGCAGTGCGGTCGTCAGGCCGGCCTCACCGATGACGTAGGCGCTGCCGCCGGGGCGCTGGTCGTCGAGGAACTGGGCGGTGGCCAGCGCGGAGGTCCAGATGTTGTCCACCGGCACGTCCAGGCCCATCCGGCGCAGCCGGGCGTGCAGGTCGCGCTGGGTGTAGATCGAGTTGTTGGTGAGCACCAGGAAGGGCCGGCCCGAATCGCGCAGCTTCTTCAGGAAGGCGTCGGCGCCGGGGATCGGAACACCCTCGTGGATCAGCACACCGTCCATGTCGGTGAGCCACGACTCGATGGGCTTGCGGTCTGCCATGGGTTTCGGTCTCCTGCCGTACGCGGGCCTGCGTGGGCCCCAGCCTAACCAGTGGCCGGATCTTGCCGGAACGGTTCAGCACGCGCTGTTCCGGCAGGCCGGGGCCCCGCCCGCCCGCCCGGCCGGTCAGCTGCCGGTGGCGCGCTTCCAGTCCTCGACGTACGCGGTCAGGTTCCGGTCGATGTCGGCCCAGTCCGGCTGGAACACCCACACGCCCTTCAACAGGGCGGCCAGTGCGGTCGCGTCGGCGTCGGTGGCCTTGACGTCCTTGCGGGCGCTGAAGCCGCCGCCGATCTCGCTGACCTGCTGCTGGGCCTGCCGGCCGAGCATGAAGTCGAGGAGCTTCCTGCCGTTCTCCGAGTGCGGGGCCCTGGTGACGAGCCCGGCGGCGTAGGGCAGGGCGAACGTGGTGGGCCGGCCGCCCTGCCGGGCCGGGAACCAGATGCCGAGGTTCGGCATGGTCTTGGCCTGGGCGTAGTTCATCTGGACGTCGCCGTTGGCGACCAGCAGTTCGCCCTTGTCCACCTTGGGGGCGAGCTTGCCGGTGGAGGCGGACGGGCCGACGTTGTTGGACTGGAGCTTCTTCAGGTACTGAAGGGCCGCGTCCTTGCCGCCGAAGTCGTGCATGGCCTTGACCAGCACGGCGGTGCCGTCGCCGGCGACGCCGGGCGTGGAGTACTGGAGCCGGTTCTTGTACTTGGCGTCGAGGAGCTGCTCCCAGGTGGTGGGGGCGGGCTCCAGCTCCTTCTTGTCGTAGACGAACCCGAAGTAGTTGTTGACGACCGAGGTCCAGGTGGAGTCGGCCGCCTTGTCGGCGGTGCCCACCTGGTCGGCGCCCTTCGGGGCGTACTTCTGCAGCAGGCCCTTGCCGTCGGCCTGCTGGATGAACGGGGGCAGGGTGACCAGCACGTCGGCCTGCGGGTTGGCCTTCTCGCGCACGGCGCGCTGCACCATCTCGCCCGAGCCGCCCTCGACGTACTTGACCCTGATCCCGGTCTGCTTCTCGAAGTCCTCGAAGACGCGGTCGTACCAGCCGTCGCCGTTCTCGCCCTTGAGGCCGTCGGCGCTGTAGACGGTGACGGACTTGCCGTCGGCGGCGGCGGAGGAGCCGCCGCAGGCGGACAGCAGCGGGGCGGTGAGCAGGGCGAGGGCGGCGGCGACGGCGGGCTTGAGGCTGTTCCTGGGCATGGCGGGGCGTACTCCTTGCGGCGGGCGGGCGGGAGGGAAGAAGGGGGGAGCGGGGTGCGGGGGGAGGGGGGCGTGGTCCGTGGTCAGCGGTAGGAGGCCCGGGTGCGGACGCGGGACACGGCCAGCAGGACGAGCAGCGTGACGGCCAGCAGGACCACGGCGACGGCGGAGCCGGTGAACAGGGAGCCGCGGTCGGTGGCCGCGAAGATCAGCACGGGCAGCGGCGTCCAGTCGGGCGGGTAGAGCATCATCGTGGCGCTCAGCTCGCCCATCGACAGGGCGAAGCAGAGGCCGGCGGCGGCCGTGAGCGAGGGCAGCAGCAGCGGCAGCCGCACCCGCCACAGGACGTACGCGGGCCGGGCTCCGAGCGAGGCGGCGGCCTGTTCGTAGGCGGGGTCGAGGCGGACGATCGCCGCGGACACGGACTGGTACGCGAAGGCCGTGACCAGCACCGTGTGGGCGACGATCACGATCCAGCGGGTGCCGTTCAGGAGCATCGGCGGCCTGGAGAACGCCACCAGGACCGACAGTCCGACCACCACCGACGGTACGGCGACCGGCAGGACGAACAGCGCGTCCAGGACCTGGCGCTGGGCCTTCTTCAGGGCGGCCCCGGCCAGGGCGGCCCAGGTGCCCGCGGCCAGCGCGAGCAGGCTCGCGGTGACAGCGGTGACCAGGCTGGTGGTCAGCGCCTGGAGGGCCTCGCCGCGGGTGGCGGCACGGTAGTTGCCGGTGGTCAGGCCCGAGGGCAGGACGCCGGACCAGTGGGTGGCGAAGGAGGCGCCGAGGACGACGAGGAGGGGCAGGGCGAACAGGGGCAGGAAGAGGACGAGGAAGACCGCCCACACGGCCCAGCGGGCCTTTCGGCTATGCACCAGCACGACGGCTCACCACCCGGTAGAGGCCGTAGAGGCCCACGGAGATCAGGACGTTGACGACGGCGACCACGCACGCGCCCGGATAGTCGGACTCCAGGATCGCCTTGCCGTAGACGAGCATCGGCAGGGTGGTGACGCCCTTGGCGCCGGTGAAGAGCACGATGCCGAACTCGTTGAGGCACAGCACGAGCACGAGACTCCCGCCCGCCCCGAGCGCGGGCAGCGCCTCGGGCAGGATCACCTGCCGGACGATCCGCGGCGCACGGGCGCCCAGTGAACTGGCCGCCTCCAGCTGGGCGGTGTCCAGTTGTGTGAACGCGGCGAGCAGCGGGCGCATCACGAACGGCGTGAAGTAGGTGATCTCCGCGAGCAGCACGCCCCAGGGCGTGGTCAGGAACTGGAAGGGTCCGTCCGCGGCGCCGGTGGCCTGGGTCCACAGCCCGTTGGCCAGGCCGGTGCGGCCGTAGACGAACAGCAGGGCCAGCGTGATGAGGAAGGACGGGAAGGACAGGAAGACGTCGACGAACCGGGCGACCGCCTTCGCCCCGGGGAACGGTACGAACGCGATGACCAGCGCCAGCAGGAAGCCCAGTACCAGGCATCCGGCGGTCGAGGCGAGCGCCAGCCAGACGGTGGTCCACAGCGCCTCGCGGAAGGCGTCCGAGGCGAAGACGTCGGCGTACGGCTTCAGGGAGGTGCCGCCCGCGTCCGGCTGGAAGGACTGCCGGACGACCAGGGCGAGCGGGTAGAGGAAGAACCCGGCGAGCAGCGCGACCGGCGGCAGCGCCCACAGCAGGCGCCGGGCCGTCCGGGCGGCGGGGGCGCGCGGCGGGGCGGCGGGGGCCGGGGTGACGGCCGCGTCGACAGGGGGCGGGGCGGTGGGCGCGTGGGCGGCCGGCCGGGTGGGGGCCGGGGTGGGCAGCGGCTCAGTGCTCATCGCCGCTCACCCCCGCGGCCAGCAGCACCGCGTCCTCGGCGGCGAAGTGCAGGCTGACCGGGTCGCCGTGCGCGGGGGGCTCCCGCAGCTCGGGCAGGTCCGCCATCACGGGGTGGCCGGCGACGTCGACGTAGAGCCGGTGCGTGGAGCCGCGCCACTGGACCTCGCGGACCGTGCCGGTCAGTCGGTTGGGGCCGTCGCCGAGGCCGACCAGGTGGGGGCGTACGCACAGGGTGGCCCGCGCCCCGGCCGCCGCGCCCGCCGTGTCGAGCGTCAGCTCGGCGTCGCCGAGGACGGCGCCCCGGGGTGTCACGGTGACCGGCAGCAGGTTGGCGTTGCCCACGAAGGACGCCGTGAACTCGTCGGCCGGGGCCCGGTACAGCTCCCGGGGTGTCCCGCAGGCACGCAGCCTGGCCCTGTCCATCACCGCGATCCGGTCGGCCAGGGTCAGCGCCTCGATCTGGTCGTGGGTGACGTACAGGATGGACACGTCCGGCAACTCCCGGTGCAGCCGCGCCAGTTCGGCGAGCATGCCGGAGCGCAGCCGGGCGTCCAGCGCGGACAGCGGTTCGTCGAGCAGCAGGACGGCGGGGCGGACGGCGAGCGCGCGGGCGATGGCGACGCGCTGCTGCTGGCCCCCGGACAGCTCCCGCGGGTAGCGGCGCGCGTAGGCGGCCATGCCGGTCATCTCCAGGGCCGCGCCGACGCGTTCGCGGGTCTCGGCCCGGCCCGCCTTGCGGGCCTTCAGGCCGAAGGCCACGTTGTCCTCGACCCGCAGGTGCGGGAAGAGGGCGTACTGCTGCACGACCATGCCGATGCCCCGCCGGTGGGGAGGCAGGTCCGTCACGTCCCGCTCCCCGAGAAGCACCCGTCCCGACACGGGCCTGACGAAGCCGGCGACCGCCCGCAGCGCGGTGGTCTTGCCGGATCCGGACGGCCCGAGCAGCGCCATCACCTCGCCGGGCGCGACGGTGAGGTCGAGCGAGTCGAGGACGACGTTGCCGTCGTAGGCGACCGTGACGGAGTCGAAGCGGATGCTCATCTCACCGTTCTCCCCGGAGCAGGCCGGGCAGGGCGCCGACCGAGTCGAGGACGTGCGTGGCGCCCGCGGCGCGGAACTCGGCGTCGCCGTGGGCCCCGGTGCGCACTCCGGCGACCAGGCCCGCTCCGGCGCGCAGCCCGCTGAGCACGTCGTAGGAGGTGTCGCCGACGACGGCCACCTGGTGCACGGCGTCGGCGGCCTTGGTGCGCAGGAAGGCTTCGAGGACCATGTCCGGGTACGGCCGCCCGCGGCCGCCCGCGTCGGCCGGGCACAGGGTGAGCGGCACCAGGTCGCGCCAGCCGAGCGCGTCGAGGATGGCGTCCTGGGTGACGCGGGCGAAGCCGGTGGTGAGGACGACGGTACGGCCGTCGGCCCGCAGCTCCTCGACGGCCTCGCGGGCGCCGGGCACGGGGGCGACGAGCCCGCCGTCGACGAGGTCGCCGTACGCCTTCTCGAAGGCGGCGTTGGCCCGCTGGGCGGCCTCCTTTGCACCGAACAGGTGCCGGAAGACGGAGATCTTCGACTCGCCCATGGTGGCGCGGACGTAGGCGAGCTTGTCGGCGTGGTCGGCGGAGCCGGGTTCGACGCCCAGCTCGGCGGCGGCAGCGGCGAAGGCGCGCTCGACCAGGCCGCCGTCGGCGACGGTGGTGCCGGCCATGTCGAGGACGACGAGCCGGATGCCGGCGCCGCCCTGGGCGTCGCCGGGCACCTCGGTGGTGGTGCGGGTTTCGGTCATCGGTTGTCTCACCAGCCCAGTTCGTTCGCGGTGCGTTCGGCGATCGCCGGGGAGCAGGTCATGCCGCGCCCGCCGGGCCCGGTGACCAGCCAGACGCGGTCGCGCACCTGCTGTCGGTGCACGACCCGGCTCGGGTCGGTGCACTGCGCGTACACGCCGGCCCAGCGGCGGCGGATCCTCGGCAGCGGGCGGCCCAGCAGGGATTCGACGACCCCGGTGAGGTGTTCGTAGGGGTCCTCGACGGTGTCGAAGGCGAAGGGATGCTCGTACTCGTGGGTGTCGCCGATGGTCAGCCCGCCGTCGGCGCGCTGCACCATGAGCAGCTGCATCCGGTGCGCGGCGGCGGTCTCGGGCTGCGGCTGGGCGGCGTCGAGCGCGGCCAGGGCCCCGCCGGCATACGCCGGGTAGTAGCGGAAGCTGTCGGCGTCGGCGACCGAGGTGGGCAGCGCCTCGCCGAGCGGGTCGGTCTGCATCATCTGCAGCCGGACGCGGCGCACGGGCAGGTCGGGTCCGGCCAGTTCCCGGACGAGTCCGCCGAGCCAGGCACCGGTGGCGAGGACCACCACGTCGGCGGTGTGGACGTCGCCGTGATCGTCGCGGACGGCGCCCGCGCCGACGACCTCGCGGACCTCGCGGCCCGGCAGGAAGGTGTACTTCGGGTGCTTGAGCAGTTCGGCGCGCAGGGCGCGCTGGGCGGTGCGCGGCTCGACGGCGGCGTCCCGTTCGCAGTACAGGGCGGCGTCGAACTCCCCGCGCAGGGCGGGGTTGAGGGCACGGGCCTCGGCCGGTGTCAGCAGCTTGTGGCCGCGGGCGGCGGCGTCCGGGGCCGCCGCGGCGGCCTCGGCCACGGCGCGTTCGAGGGCGCCTCGTACGGGGGTGAGGGAGCCGTTGGCGCGGAAGCCCAGCGCGGGCACCCGGCCGCCGATCTCCTCCCACAGCTCCCGCGCCCGCAGGGCGGTCTGAAGTTCCTCGCCGCTCGCGCGGCCGCTCACCCAGATCTGCCCGAAGTTGCGCAGCGAGGCGCCGCGGGCCTCGGCCTCGCGCTCTATCTGCACGACCTCGTGGCCGCGTTCCACTGCCTGCCAGGCGTGCATGGTGCCCACCACGCCGGCTCCTACGACTGTCACTTTCACGACGGCGACGTTCCTCTCGGAGGGAGAACCGGAAGAGTCCGGCTGACAACGAGAGCCTGAACGAGGCATCACGATTGGGCTAGACCCGTTATCTTTTCGTTACTCGCGGGCGGGGGGCGGAGTGGGCGTCTCACGGTCGGCACGCCAGGCGTACAGGGAGCGTCAGCCGCTCAGGTGGGTCGTGAGCCTCAGCCGCTCAGGTGGGTCGTGAAGGAGAACCGGTCCCCGCGGTAGAGGCTGCGCACCCGCTCCAGCGGTCGTCCCTGCGCGTCCCGCGAGATGCGGTGGATCAGCAGCATGGGGAGGGCGGGCGGGGTGCCGATGAGCAGCGCCTCACGCGGGGTGGCGAGTACGGTCTCGATGCGCTCGTCCGCGTCACCGAAGGCCAGGTCCAGGCGCTGGAGGTAGGCGTAGAAGGACGAGTCCGGGTCGAAGTCGGCGTCCAGGCGCGGCACGCGGGCCACCGCCACGTAGGTGCTCTCCAGTCCTACCCGCTCCTCGTCCGCGAGCAGCACCCGCTCCAGGTGCCAGACGGGCTCGCCGCGGCTGAGTCCGGTCTCGGCGGCGAGCGCGTCCGGGCAGGGGAACCGGTCCAGACCGACGAGCGTACGCCCCGGCGTACGGCCCTGCCGCCGCACGCCCTCCGTGTAGCTGGCCAGCGAGAGCGGCTGCTCCAGCTTGGGCCCCGCCACGACCGTCCCCCGGCCCCGGCGCCTGAGCTTGCCCTCCAGGACCAGCTCGCGCAGCGCCTGCCGCACGGTCTCACGGGCGACCCCGTACTCCTCGGCGAGGTCGCGCTCGGTGGGGATCGGCCGGTCCTCGCCCAGCTCGCCGACGAGGCGGTCGATCCTCGCCTTCACCGCGTAGTACTTGGGGATCCGGCCGTGCTCCGGGATGCCGGAGCGCACCGGGGCGCCGGGGGCCTGGTCGTTCGGGTAGTCCACGCAGGGATCGTCGCAGACCGGGGCCGCGCGCTCAGCGGCGCCTCCGGATCGGCGCGCGGACAGGCCGCGGGCCTCGCCGCCGGCCGATCCGTCCGCCTACCCGTCCCCCCGCCCGAACAACGGCGCCAGCAGCAACTGCGCCGCGCCCTCCGCGACCCCGCGCGCCCCGGCCGGCGACTGCCTGACCGGCACCGCGCCCTCCGGCAGCCCGCCCCGCCCGGCCCGGGCGGCGACGAGCGCGCCCACTCCGGTCACGAACACCTCCGGCTGTTCGGCGACCGTACGCCCGCCGAGCAGCACCAGGTCGATGTCCAGCAGCCCGACGAGGTTCGCGGCCCCCGCGCCCAGTACGCGCGCCGCCTCCCGCACGTCCCCGCGCGCGACGGCCGCCAGGCACAGCGCCTCGACGCACCCCCGGTCCCCGCACTCGCAGCGCGGCCCGTCCAGTTGGATCACCTGGTGCCCGAACTCGCCGGCCCCGGTCCGCGCCCCGCGGTGCACGGTTCCGCCGATGACCAGCCCGGCCCCGAGCCCCGTGCCCAGGTGGAGGTAGGCGAAGGAGCCGCCGCCTCCTTCCCCGGCGACGGCCAGGCCGAGCGCCGCCGCGTTGGTGTCCTTGTCCACGACGACGGGCACGTGGAGCCGCCGCTCCAGCGCGTCCCGCAGCGGGAACCCGTCCCACTGGGGGAACCCGGTGACCCGGTGCAGCACCCCGCTCCCGTGGTCGAGCGGCCCGGGCAGCGCCACTCCGGCCCCGACGAGCGAGGCGGCGGACGCCTCCCGGGCACGGACCCCGAACGCCTCCGTGACCAGCGCCTCGACCTGCGCCGCCACCGCGTCCACGACGGCACCGGCCCGCGCCCCCAGGGCCAGCGGCTCGCGCCGCTCGCCGGTGACGGTGCCGTCCAGGTCGACCAGTACGGCCCGCACCTCGTCCCGCTCGACGTGCACGCCGACCGCGTGCCCGGCCTCCGGGACCAGTCGCAGCACGGTCCGCGGTTTGCCCCCGGTGGAGGCCCGGCGTCCCGCCTCGGCCGCCAGTCCCCGTTCCCGCAGCCGCGCGGTGATCTTGCTGACGGCCTGGGGGGTGAGACCGGTCCGCTCTGCCAGCTCCAGCCTGCTGATCCCGGCGGCCCCCGCCCGGCGCAGCAGATCGAGCACCAGGGCGGTGTTGTGGCTGCGCAGGGCGAGCAGGTTCGCCCCGGCGCCCACGCCGCGCACCTTCCCGCCGGTCACCACGTCCTCAGCCTCACCCACCGTGCACTTCCGCCGTCCTCGCCCTGCGCTCGCCGGGCCCGTACCCACCGCTCGCAGAGCGTCGCATTCCGGCCACTCGCCGCTCGCGCCACGCTCGCCGCCCTCGGCCTCTGGCCACCGTCGTCCGGCTGCTCGCGCCGCACCGTCCGCCCCCCATTCTCCCCCGCGCTTGCACTTAGGCAACAGCGTTGCGAAAGTGGAACACATGACTAGCACCCCCCTCCGCGACCTCCGCGTGGGCCTCATCGGCTACGGCCTCGCCGGTTCCGTCTTCCACGCTCCGCTGATCGCCGCCACCGAGGGCCTGGCCCTCGACACGGTCGTCACGTCGAAGGAGGAACGGCAGGCGCAGGCCCGCAAGGAGTTCCCGGACGTCCGCGTGGCCGCCGGCGCGGACGAGCTGTTCGCCCGCGCCGGCGAGCTGGACCTGGTCGTCGTCGCCTCCCCGAACAAGACGCACGTCCCGCTCGCGACGACGGCGCTCGAGGCCGGCCTGCCGGTGGTCGTGGACAAGCCCGTCGCCGGTACGGCGGCCGAGGCGCGCGGCCTGGCCGCCCTCGCCGAGGAGCGCGGACTGCTGCTGTCCGTCTTCCAGAACCGCCGCTGGGACAACGACTTCCTGACCCTGCGCGGACTGGTCGACCGGGGCGAACTCGGGGACGTATGGCGGTTCGAGTCCCGTTTCGAGCGCTGGCGCCCGCAGCCGAAGGGCGGCTGGCGCGAGTCCGGCGACCCCGCAGAGATCGGAGGTCTCCTCTACGACCTCGGAAGCCACGTGGTCGACCAGGCCCTGGTGCTCTTCGGCCCGGCCACGCAGGTGTACGCCGAGTCGGTCGTCCGCCGCGCGGGCGCCGAGGCCGACGACGACACGTTCCTCGCGCTCACGCACGCGAACGGCGTCCGCTCCCACCTGTACGTCTCCTCGACGGCCGCCCAGCTCGGCCCCCGTTTCCGGGTGCTGGGCTCACGGGCCGGGTACGTCAAGTACGGCCTGGACCCGCAGGAGGCCGCGCTGCGCGCGGGTGCGCGTCCGGGCCCGGACGGCTGGGGCGTCGAGGAGGAGTCCCTGTGGGGCCGTCTCGGCGCTGGGGCTGCCCCCTCTGGGGGAGAGTCCCCGGTGGCCGGCGGCGGCAGCCCCGTACCGACCCTGCCCGGCGACTACCCGGCGTACTACGCCGCCGTGGCCGCCGCCCTGCGCGAGGGCGCCCCGAACCCGGTGACCGCCCACGAGGCCGCCGCCGCGCTGGACGTCCTGGAGGCGGCGCGCCGCTCCGCCCGCGACGGTGGGGCGGTGCGGCTGTGACGAACGCACCGAAGCCTCCGCAGCCCTCGAAGCCGCCGCAGCCCGCACAGCCCCCGCAGTCCCCGCCGGCCCCGCCGTCCCCGCCGTCCCCGGCCGCGGGACCGGCCGATACCGATACCGACACCGGCACCGGCACCGGCACCGGCATCGGCATCGGCATCGAGGAACTGGAGGCGCAGGAGCGCCGCCTGGTCTTCCCCCGTTTCACCCACGAGGACGCCTGGGCGCTGGGCTGCCTGCTGGTCGAACTGGCGCGGGAGCGGCAGGCCCCGGTCGCCGTCGACATCCACCGCGCCGGCCAGCAGCTGTTCCACGCGGCCCTGCCCGGCTCCACCCCCGACAACGACGCCTGGATCGCCCGCAAACGCAGGGTGGTGGAGCGTTACGGCTCCGCGTCCTACCTGGTCGGCGCCCGTTTCCGCGCCAAGGGCACGACCTTCGAGGACTCCTCCCGCCTGGACCCCGACACCTACGCGGCGCACGGCGGCTCCTTCCCGGTCACCGTGGAGGGCGTCGGCGTGATCGGCGCGGTGACGGTGTCGGGCCTGCCACAGGTGCAGGACCACCGGCTGGTGGTGGAGGCACTGGAGGCGTATCTCGGCCTCTAGGACGGCGGAGCCGGACTCGCCGGGCCGGGGAATGACGGGCGCCGCCCTCGCGGTTGGGGTTGGCTGTACGCAGGACGATCAGGCATGGCAGATCAGACACTGCCGATCAGACACTGCCGATCAGGCATCTGATCGCGGCACCCGCCCGGAGGGATCGGAACCGATGAGCGACACGGCAGCCCCACTGAAGGAGACGGTCGGACGGTACGGCGTCTGGAGCGTCGGCCTCCGATCGGAGGACCCGTCCCGGCGCGGCGCCATCGCCGAGGCCGCCGCCGAACTGGAGGAGCTGGGCTACGGCACCGCGTGGCTCGGCGGCAGCAGCGCCCCGGGCCACGCGGCACCGCTGCTGGAAGCCACGTCGACGCTCGCCGTCGGCACCAGCATCCAGAGCATCTGGCAGCACGACGCCGAGGCGAGCGCGGCCGGTTACGCGGAGCTGGAGGCGGCCCACCCCGGCCGCTTCGTGCTGGGCATCGGGGTGAGCCACGCCAAGCTCGCCGAGCAGTACCGCCGCCCGTACTCGGCGCTGGTCGCCTACCTGGACAAGCTGGACGCGGCGAAGGTGCCCGCGGAGCGCCGGGTGCTGGCCGCGCTCGGCCCCAGGACCCTCGAACTGTCCCGGGACCGCGCGGCGGGCGCGATCCCGTACCTGGTCACGGCGGAGCACACCGCCCAGGCCCGGGAGATCCTGGGCGAGGGCCCGCTGCTCGCCCCCGAGCTGAAGGTCGTCCTGGACGAGGATGCCGACCGGGCCCGCGCGACCGCCCGGGGCTACCTCGCGGTGTACCTCCAACTCCCCAACTACACCAACAACTTCCTCCGTCTGGGCTTCACCGAGGACGACCTCCGCGACGGCGGCAGCGACCGTCTGATCGACGCCGTGTACGCCTGGGGCGACGACAACCGCATCCGCGCCCGCCTGGAGGAGTTCCAGTCAGCGGGCGCGGACCACCTGGCCCTCCAACTGGTCACCGGCACGACGGACCCCGACGACCTCCCGCGGGAGGAATGGCGCCGCCTGGCCTCACTTCTCGACTGAGGCCGGCATCAAAGGGGCGCGGGGCGGTGTCGATATGCGGCTCCGCCGCGCAGGCGCGAACAACCAAGACGGCGCCGCACCCGAAACGCACCGCCAGTCCCCCGAACCCCTCACCCCTCACCCAGCACCCCGCACCCCGCACCCCGCACCCCGCACCCCGCGGAGCGCTACGCGTCCTTGAGTTCCTGCCGCTGCCGCCCCAGCCCCTCGATCTCCAGCTCGACCACGTCACCGGAGCGCAGGTACGGCTTCGGCTCGGGCTGTCCCATGGCCACGCCCGCCGGTGTACCGGTGTTGATGACGTCACCGGGGTAGAGGGTCATGAAGTGGCTGACGTAGCGCACGACTTCGGCGACGGGGAAGATCTGCTCGGCGGTCGTACCGTCCTGCTTCAGCTCCCCGTTGACCCACAGCTTCAGGGCGAGGTCCTGCGGGTCGGGCACCTCGTCGGCGGTGACGAGCCAGGGTCCGAGCGGGTTGAACGTCTCGCAGTTCTTCCCCTTGTCCCAGGTGCCGCCCCGCTCGATCTGGAACTCCCGCTCGGACACGTCGTGCGCCACGGCGTACCCGGCGACGTGCGCCAGGGCCTCCTCGTCCGTCTCCAGGTAGCGGGCCGTACGGCCGATGACGACCGCCAGCTCCACCTCCCAGTCGGTCTTGGCGGAGCCGCGCGGTACGAGCACGGTGTCGTTCGGCCCGACCACGGTGTCCGCCGCCTTGAAGAAGACGACGGGCTCGGCGGGTGCCTCGGCACCCGTCTCCCGGGCGTGGTCGTGGTAGTTCAGGCCGATGCACACGACCTTGCCGATCCGGGCCAGCGGCGGGCCGATCCGCAGACCGTCCGCGTCCAGCACGGGCAGGTGCCCGGCCTCGGCGGCGCTCCGGACGCGGCCGAGCGCGGCAGCGTCGGCCAGCAGGCCGCCGTCGATGTCCGGGACGACGCCGGACAGGTCGCGCAAGATGCCCTCGGCGTCCAGCAGTGCGGGCCTCTCGGCCCCGGCCGTACCGACTCGCAGCAGCTTCATGTTCCCCAACTCCCTCGATCGCGGGCAGCCCGGCCGAGCGACGCGACCTGAGTGCGGCGGGCGCAGCCGTCGGAGGACTGTTCGATCCTCCAAGGTCGGGGTCCACTCCGCAATACCCCGTTCACGTACTGGACCGTAGGCCCCGCCCCGGCGGCCGCACGCAGCGCCACAGCACGGCCCGCTCGGCGACAGGGCACGGCCCGCTCAGCGGTAGAGCACGGCACGTTCCACCGCGCTCCACGCGGTGCTGGTCACCACGTACAGCGCGGCGGCCAGCGGTACGACGGCCACGGTGACCAGCGTGGCGAACGACATGAACGGCATGACCTTGCCGACGGCGGCGAGCCCGGGCACCTGCTCCTCGCCGCCCGCGACGCCCGCACCGCCACCGACAGCGCCACCGGTACCGGCCGCCGTCCGCCGGGCACGCAGGAAGTTGAAGGTGGCGACGACGGCCACGACCGCGAACAGCCCGACGTACACGAGCCCGGCCGGCCCGAAGGCGCCCCCGCCCGCCAGGGCGTCACTCCACCGCCCGCCCAGCGGCGCGGCCAGCAGCCGGTGCGTGAGCAGCCCGTTGGCGTCGCCGCCGATCGACGTGCTGGAGAACAGGTGGTAGAGCAGGAAGAACGCGGGCAGCTGGAGCAGGCCGGGCAGGCAGCCCGACAGCGGGGACACCTTCTCCTCGGCGTGCAGCGCGAGCACCGCCTTCTGGAGCCCCTCGGGATCCTTCCGGTACTTCTTCCGCAGCTCGGCGACGCGCGGCTGGAGCGCGGTCCGCGCCTTCTGCCCGCGCGCCGCGGCGCGGGAGAGCGGATGGACGAGGAGCCGTACGAGCGCGGTGACCAGGACGATGGCGGCGGCAGCGGCGGAGGCGTGGAACAGCGGCTGGAGCAGGTCGGCGAGGTGCTCGACCGCCCCGGCGAAACCGGAAAGAACGGACGCCGGGAGAACGGACGCGGAGAAGACGGACATGGTGAGAAGCCCTCCGGGGGATTCGTCGTGCCGGGAAAGGAAGACAGACGGCATGACGACCCGCGGCGCAGGGACACGTGACGTACACGAAGCGAAGTGAACGTGGATCCGGAACCAGGACCTGGCGGGTGCACAGGTGCCGGGAGAGGTCGCGTACGTGCCCTACGCGGCGACGGCCGCCGGAAGGCCGCGTCCGGGTGCCCTGGGCCGTCGCCGGCCCGCGGCATCGGGATCGCGCTGCGGCAGGAAGGCCGTACGACGGTCCCGTTCGCGGATCGCGGTGCGCACCCGCGTGGGCGCCACGGCGGGCGCGCACCGCGAGCCGAGCAGCGCACACGCGACGAGCGCGGCACCGGCGGCGACGGTCACGGAGAGACCGCCCGTGTCGAGCAGCGAGAGCTGGAGGACCAGGAGGGCAAGGAGGGCAAGGACGAGCAGGGAGCCCAGCACGGGAGCGAAGCGCGCACCGGTCCGGGGACGGTGGCGCGACACATGACGCAGCACGATCGACTCCCCCTCCCGAACGGTTCCCCGCCCCCACGACCACGACTACAAGTACAAGTACGAGCAGGACCTGGTAACGACCTGGTCGTCTCGTTATACAGGACGCTCCGGCCCGGCCCGCAAGCCCCCTCCCACCGGACCGATCCGTCATGTCCCCACCACGCCACGGCGCCGCCGGAGGTCGCCGTGCCGCCGGGACCCCGTGCCGCCGGGCACCCGCTGGGGTCCTGGCCTGCGGAGACCTCGCCGAACCCTCCCGCGCGTACGCCCGCGGATACGCCCCCTGATACTCCGGTGGACGTCTCACCTTTGTCAGCGCCCGGCAGTACGGTGTCCCCCATGCGCCCCGACACGCCCGCCGAAAGCACCGGAAAAGCCGGGAACGACCGCCCCGGCGAGAACGACCGGAACACCTCGGCCGCCCCGAACGCCGACACCGCCGACCACACCGCCGAAGCGGCCCGCCTGGAGCGGACCGCGGGCCTGTACCCGGAGGACGCCGAAGCCCTCCTGCTGCGGGCCGCCGCCCACCTGGAACTCGCCGGCGACCGCCCCGCGGCGACAGCGCTCTACGACCGCCTGCTGGCCACCGCGGGCGCCCTGGAGAACGCCACGCTGGTGCGCGCCCTGAAGGCGGCCAACCTCTGGGAGTACGACCACGAGGCCGAGGCCCGCGCGATCATCGACGGCGTCCGCGCCACCGCGCCGCGCGACCCGGCGCCTTGGGTGATCGTCGCGGAGTCGTTGGAGTCGCACGACGAACTGGAGGCGGCCCACAAGACGTTCACGGAGGCCGTCACGCTCCTGCTGACCGACGTCCCTGAACCCCCGTACGCCACCCACCCGCTCCTCTTCGGCCGCCACCGGGTGCGCCGCATGCTCGGCGCGTCCCACGACGACTGGGACGCCCTCGCCGACACCCTGCACTCCCTGCCGGTCTCCCTGGACGAGCTGCACGACCCCAAGCGGGTCTGGTCCCTCGGCTCGGAGAACCCGGCCGAACTCCAGGCGGAACTGGTCCGCCTGCGCGCGGAACTCGGCGCCTACCGCGAGGCCCTTTCCCGCCCCTTCCCGGTGGCGGTCCTGCACTGGCCGGCGGGCGAACTGGACGAACTGGTCGCGGCCTACGCCGACCTCGCCACGGAGTACCCCTCCCACGAGACCCACCTGGCGACGATAGAGCGCTCCCTGCGCGAACTGGCCGCCTCCGGCACCCCCAACCTCGGCATCGTCACAGGCACGGTCCCCTCCTACGAGGCCTTCGCCGCCTCGGAGGGCTCCTCCCCGTCCGACACGACCCTGCTCCCCCAGTACGCGACGACCCTGGCGGCCCGGGGCCGGGCGGTGGCCTGGCCACCGCAGCGGGCGGCGGAGTGCTGGTGCCATTCGGGGAGGTCATATGAGGAGTGTCACAGGCGCGAGATCCTCTGACGCTGCGTGAGCTGTGCCGAAATAGCAGCCAGCAGTCTCTCACGGAAATCACCACGACAAGACCGCCGAATTACATCCTAGTAGCTCTTTCTTCGCCAACGAAATTTTTCGCCCGTTTCGCGTTCCAGCCAGCCCAGAAGGCTTGATCGCTCCCCTTTAACTGAGGGCATTACTTTGACATTACCAAGCCAGGATAGCCTACCCATCGACGTTGCTGCCGCCACGGTAATTGCAACTTCTCACTCCAGCGACGAAGAACTGGCAAGAGTCCGTCAACACTTGCTACGCATGGATCCAGAGGGAGATAAATTCGCAGCCGTCCTGCGTCACACCATAGACCAGCTCCTGGATGGGGAGAATACGGGTCGATACGACTGGCGCCATCTCCACAAGACCGAAAAAACTCATGCCGGCACTCTAGTAGAGATCAATCTGCAGCGTAGGTTTGATTTCGCCGACGGCCGCGATATGGATTTCAATATCGCCGGCGTGGACGTCGACTGCAAGTTCTCACAGGACCTCGGAGGGTGGATGATCCCACCGGAGGCCATGGGAGAGGTGTGCCTGGTCGTCTGGGCCGACGACCGGCTGAGTAAGTGGAGCGCTGGCCTCCTTAGGGCTGACCGGGAGAAGCTTACGCAAAATGGTTTGATAACCCGAAAAGGCAATAGGGATCACAAATACCGACTCAACAAGTCAAACCTTCACCTGGTCGACTGGCTGTGGCATATGCGGCCACTCAAAGAAAATCTCCTTCTTCACCTCGATACTGAAACGCGCCGCGCTCTTTATGCCCCTAAGTCAGGCCAGAAGCGAGTAAACGAACTTTTCCGTCTCGTTCAGAAAAAACGAATTGATCGCAACGTAGTCAGGACGCTAGCTCAACAGCACGATTACATGGCTCGTGTCCGGGACGACAAACAGCGCACACGGGCCAGACCTGTACTGCGAGAAGAGGGGTACATTATCGTCGGCGACTCCGGAAGCCATAAGGCAGTCGCTCAGGCACTTGGAGGCCCGGTTCCCGAAAAAGGAGAGTTCGTAAGCTTCAGGCTTGCGAAGGCTCAGCCTTGTCACGGGGACCGGCCGTCGGTCGAGCTCGAAGGCTGCAGATGGGTAGCGATCAACTACGATGAAAAGGCAGATAGACCGGCCCCCAAGCTGCCCTCCCGTTAGTCGAATAGCATTAGGAATTATGGAAGTCGACTGGCATCCACCAAGCGGCTCCTGGGCCTCTTCGGCGGCACGCCGCCGAAACATGCAGGCCATCCGGAGCCGGGACACCAAGCCGGAGTGGCTCGTCCGCAGGCTGGTGCACGCTCGCGGCCTGCGCTACCGAGTTGCCGCAAAGCCTCTCCCAGGCCTCCGCCGGACCGCTGACATGGTCTTCGGCCCGGCGAAGGTGGCAGTCTTCATCGACGGCTGCTACTGGCACGGCTGCCCCGAGCACTATGTGCCTCCGAAGACCAATGCGGGCTACTGGTCGGACAAGGTTGCCCGGAACATGGCCCGCGACCGGGACACCGATCAGCGCCTGGAAGAGGCTGGCTGGTCGGTGCTCCGGTTCTGGGAACACGAACGGTCGGAAGACTGTGCGGCGCGCATCGCCGCCGAGGTCGAGAAGCGGCGGAGCGCAAACAAGCGGGACGGTTCCGGTAGCTGATCAGCCCTTCTCCTGGTCGCGCTCCCGGGCCGCCTTGAGAACGTCCATGATCGATTCACCAACAGCCCTGGCCACCGGTGGCGGGAAGGCGTTACCCACCTGACGGTACTGTGCAGTCTTACCGCCTGCGAAATCCCATTCCTGCGGAAATCCCTGGATTATCGCCGCCTGCTGCACGGTGAGCATCGGCCCATCAGCGCCGAAAAGGTCGCGGTCTTCCGTCTGCTTCCTAGCGCAGGTGTCAATGTCGTTGGCTACGCCCATGCCTGAGACACCGAGCTGCTTCCAGGCAGCTTTAGCACGGCTCGGACCGAGATCCGCACCGCCATGCTTTTTCGAGCCGCCGACAAGGGTAGGTGCGATGCCTCCGCCCTTGCCCTTCAACTCCTGGTCACGTCCGCGGGCCTTCCGCAGCCAGCGGTCGAACGCGGCGCGTGCCTTCTCCGCGTGCGCACCCTCGAAGTACGGCTCGAAGCGCTTGAGCATGGACTGCTCAAGGCTCTCTGCCACACTGACGGGATCCTCATGGGTGGGTGAGGGCCACTCGTACTTGAGGTCCTCGATGACATCGTCCCGGAAGGCGACGAGGATGGCGCGCGGGCGGAGTTGCGGCACACCGAAGTCACTGGCTTCCAGGACGCCCCACTTGCAGATGGTGTAGCCGAGGCCCTCTTCGCGGGCCACCTGCCCGTCATCCGTCCGGTACGAGCCGCCCTGGAGGCGGGCCTGGATCCAGTCACGGTAGTCCGAGAACTTCGGGTCCATGATCCCCCGGACATTCTCGATCATCACCGCTCGCGGCTTCAGCTCCTCCACGAGGTTCAGCATCCGCGGGAAGAGGTCTCGCTCGTCGGCTTTGCCCAGTTGCTTGCCTGCGTGGGAGAACGGCGGGCAGGGCACGCCGCCCGCCAGGAGGTCCAGGCCGTGCGCCGCCAGGACATCAGCGCTCTTGCGCAGGTCCCGGCCGGGCTTGAACTCCTTCACGTCAGTCGGTGGCAGGAGGTCGCAGTGCTCCCTCTCCCACGTCCACAGTCTGTGCTCTTCGATGTTCAGCTTGAGCGTCTCGACCGCGTGCTGGTCCAGTTCCACGAGAGCCAGGTGCGCGAAGCCAGCCTGATGCAGGCCGATGGCCTGTCCGCCGGCGCCAGCACAGATCTCGATCGACGTGAACCGCCGCTCCGCGGCCGTGCTGACGCGTTCTGATTCCTTCGTGCGGGTCATGCCCCCTCCTTACAGCCGTACAGCGGCAGACTCATCTTGCAATCCACCATCACTGAGGGTGACAGACCCCACTGACAACGAGACCCCACTAAGTGTGCAGCAAGCTCAGCCGTTCGCTGAACACCCCCTCCGAGGCACCGAACACTCATACGATATTGCCCATGCGGATTCCTGCGTGGACTGAGGATGAACTTGTGCTCGCCGGCGCTCTCGTCGTGAGGAACGGGTGGCGTGAACTGCGGACTGCAGACCCTGAAGTGCAGGAGCTCTCCGACCTGCTTCGCTCCCTGCCGATCCATGACGCCGAAGCCCTCGCTCTGCCCGGCTTCCGCTCTCCGGACAGCGTCAGCCGCAAGACCACGGACTTCATGACGAACCATGGGCAGTACTCCGGGAAGGCCACCCGGTGCGGCAAGCCGACGCTGCTCATGATCGAAGCGTTCACCCGGCGCGAAGCGGAGATGCTTCAAGCGGCTGACGCCATTCACCGAGGTATCGGCTCGGGCGAACTCCACCTCATCCCTGCACAGCCGGATGAGATGGACGACCTGGGCGGCACGGCCATCGAGGGGCGCCTCCTTGCCCGCTGGGCGCTGGCACGCGAACGCGATCCCCGGCTCCGGGCGCGGAAGATCGCGCAGATGGGGCGACGCGGCCAGCCGCTGCGGTGTGAGGTGTGCGACTTTGACTTCGCCCGGACCTACGGAGCGCTGGGCCAGGGTTACATCGAAGTGCACCACGTCACACCGCTCTACGTATCCGGCCCTCGCCAGACCCAGCTCGACGATCTCGCCTGCCTGTGCGCGAACTGCCACCGGATGTGCCACAGAAGCCGCCCCGGGGAGTCCTGGCGCACTCCGGCCGCTCTCCGGGAGCAGATACAGGAGTCCCGCGCGGCCACTCATCAGGCCACGCCCGCTTCCGCCTCGTAGTGCGTCTGGGCCCGGTCCAGCATGTCGTCCGGGTCCAGGCCGCGCGCAGACGTCCAGTGGAGCAGGTCTGCGATCAGCGCCACCGCAGACTCCTCCAATGACACCTCTCTCCGCTGTCCCGTAAGGGCCCCTCCACCACAGCATCCCTGGTAGTTCTCAAGCACGTTGACAGCGCGCTCCATACGGCGGCAGGAGGCTTCGGGCCCCAACTTGATCTCACACCAGACGGCCTTGCCGAGCGCGGTGGCAACGGTCCCCCATGCCATCACCATTGCCGCGAGCAAGTGCAGCCCCCGGCCGCACTCCGCGTCACAGTCAGCCACGCGCGAGACCGGCTGCACGCTGCTCTTGTCGTACATCTCCACACGCAGCCGGTCGCGCCTCCACTCAAGAGCGAGAGTCGCCGGCGTTCCTTCACCGACATGCTTGATGACGTTGGTCGCCAGCTCGGTGACAACCAGCTCCGCCTCCGCGCTGAGCGCCAGCACGCCCCACTGGTCCAACTGGGCCGCAACGGCCCTCCGTAGCAGCGGGACCTCCGCGGGTGCCGCCTCAAAGGGCAGTACACAACGATGTCCGCGATCCCCGGTGCCAATACCTGGCATCAGCATTGCTCCCTCCCGTGCCACGCGCATGCTGCGCCTGCCGCATCGGAGCGGCTGCACTGCGTAGCGATCCGTAACTGAGAATGACACAGAGAAGTCTCACCATGTAACTTCTCACGCGAATCGATCGAGTGAATCCCGTGGTGAGCCGACTGCCGCGCTGCCTAGCCTGTTCACGCCCCGAGCGACTGCCTGGGGGTTACGCACAGAGGAGCCCCATGCCCGAGAGGACGACCACTCGCCGACGCCAACTGGGCGCGATGCTGCGCAAGTTGCGAGCCCGTAAGGGCATGACCCTGGAGGAAGCAGGACGGCTGGTCGGCGTGTCCAAGGCAACGGTCAGCCGGTACGAGACCCAGGCCGGTCCGGTGAAGTGGATCGTCGTCGATGCACTGTGCCGCGAGTACGGAGCGACCGACGCCGAGCGGGAGGCCGTCGTACGGCTGGCCAAGGATGCCAAGCAGCAGGGGTGGTGGAGTTCGTTCGCCGACTCCATCCCGGAGAGCATGAACCTGCTGCTCACGCTTGAGGATGAGGCCGTGCACGAGAACCACTTCTCGTGCGTCTACGTCCCTGGGCTTCTGCAGACCCGGGCGTACACCACCGCCCTGCAGGAGGCCAACGAGATCCGGCTGGACCCCGCAGAGATCGAGCGGCTGGTGGACATCCGCATGAAGCGCCAGGAAATCCTCGCCAGGTCGAAACCGCTCCGCATGTGGGCCATCCTCGACGAGTCGGTCATCCGCCGTGTCGTCGGTTCGGCCGAGATCATGAAGGAACAGCTCGAGAGGCTCCTCGAAGCCAACGAGTCGTCCCACATCCGGCTGCAAGTACTGCCGTTCTCCAAGGGCGCTCACGCCGCCGCCCTCGGCAGCTTCGTCATCATCGGCGGGACCGAGGCAGCTCTCGACGTGGCCTACGTCGACTTCCACACCGGCTCGCTCTTCTTGGAGAAGGATGAAGAGCTTGAGCGATACAGACTTGCGTTCGAGTACCTGCGCGCACAAGCGTTGGACGTGGAGGCCTCCTCCGCCATGATCCAACGCGCTCGCAAGGAGCTGTAAATGCATGTAGATCTTCCTGTTCCACATGACCTGAACTGGTTCAAGTCGTCATACAGCGGCGCTAACGCTACAGAGTGCGTAGAGGCCGCTTGCATGCCGTCAGGCGTGCTCATACGTGACTCTAAGCAGCCGGAAGGCCCCTGGGTTGCCGTATCTCATCGCGCATGGCGTCGGTTCGTGACTGCCCGGCCCCAGTAAGGCAGGAGACAACAGCGAGGATGGCTGGGCCTTCAGCGGCCCAGCTCACTGCCCCGGCCGACGCAGTGGACCGGATGGACGTCACCGGGGAAAGACCACGGGTTGGACCGTGCATCCGCCGCCTGGGCAACCCGGGTGGCAAATGAAGAGCTGAGCGTGACGCTGCCGCGGCAGTGGGCCCACTCGTGCGGGGTCGCCGATCGTGCCTGCGGACTGGCGCCAGTCCTGGGAGACAACGCTGATCTGATCGATCGTCGTGATCACAGGAGTCCTCGTGGGTCAGTTGTGGCTCCGGCCGGAATGCCGTGAGAAAGCACCGTCGAAATCGCCCCCGGCTGCGGGCCGTCGCCGCTTCGTCGCAATCACGAACCGGCTCGCGCCCCGGGTGTGGAATTCAGGTGGTCCTCGATGTGCCGGAGGCGTCTCCACGCACCAGGGTCTGTTCCGTCGCCGAGTTCGTAGTGGAGGGCGGGGCGGGCCGTGGGGCCGAGGCGCCGGGAAGGGGTGTCCGGCAGGGTGCTGTCCAAGCAGCCCCGCCCGATGTCGGCCACGGCGTCCGGGCCGAAGGTGAGGGAGACGGGGAGGGCCGGCGGTTCGTAGTGGGACGGGACCGTGAGGTCCGCGCGGGCTGCTCGTAGCTCCGTGATCATTGTGGCCAGACGGTGCTGAGCGGCCAGTTCCTCTGCCAGGTGCGGCAGCCGGTCCAAGAGGGCGGGACTGTCGGCGGTGTGGCCGAAGGCCAGCGTGATGTGTTCCTCCACGCCCAGGCGGGTGTGGGTCACGCGCTGGGTGGCGATCGCCGGGTGGTCGGGGTTGCCCACTGCCACCAGCCAGGTCGGTGATCCACGGCGAGCACGGCTGCGTACGAGGTCGGTCAGCTGGCGGCGGGACCAGGGGACGTTGACGGGTTCCGCGGTGGACCAGCCCGCGGGCGGTTCGCCGGTCAGGGTCTGCCAGGCGCATTCCAGCGCGCCACCGAGGAGGAGCTGTTCGTCAGGGGCGTGGACAGTCCGCATGGACAGGAGGAGCTGGCGTTCGCCCGCGGGGCCTGACGGCGGCCGGTAGGCATCCACGATGGCAGGGCTCGGGCCGGTAGTCGGGGTGAAGTGGCCGTCGTGCCAGTCGAGTTCCACGCCGGACAGTCCGTCGTAGTAGCCGGTTTCGGGAGCGCTCACGACCCAGCGGGCGGGGGCGCGGTCCAGGAGTGTGCGGGTGGGCAGGGTGAGGCGGGTGGTGGGCGGGGTGACCAGGTACAGGTACCGGCCGGTCCGTGCGGTGGTGCGCAGGAGTTCGGTCAGCCAGGTGGTGGCGGCGAGGATCGGGGCGTCGTGGAGGACGATGACTGCTTGGTCGGTGAGGATGTCGGCTTCGGCGAGTACGTCATCGCCGCCCGCGCCGTCCGGGCTCGGTTCGCCGGAGGCGGAGACGGTGACGACGTCGGTGTGAGAGGCGGCCTCGCGGGGCCCGGTGGTGCCGTCGAGCAGGGTGGCCAGGCGTCCGGCCACGGAGGCTGCCAGCCGGGGTGCCTCCGGTGCGGCGGAGGCCGCGCGGACCTCGGTCCACCACACCGGGGTGTCCGTGGCGGCGCCGGGGCCCAGGAGCCGTGCCGTCTCTCCCGGTACCTGGATGTAGCGAGGGGCTTCGACCGAGACCACCAGGCGCCCGTCCTCCGTGCACAGTCGCGCCACGGCACCTTGCCCTGCCCGGGCGACGCGCAGGTCGGGGCCGCCTGCGTGGAGGGCGGCCAGCAGAGATGCGGGGTCCGGCATTCTCCGGGTGATGGCTACGGTTTCCTGGGTCATTCAGTGCCACCAGTCGTGCCACAGAGATTTGGTCATCGGTACATCAATACCGGCCCGACAATTCTTCGAGGGCGTCTAGTGAAGGGGCTTCCCGAGGGACTTCCTCCATGGCCCTGCCGGTTTCCGCAGGCGACGGACTCATCGCCAACCGCAACAAGGCGGTCTGCGCACTGAGCCCCTGCTCATGGGCGTCCCGAAGACGTAGCAGCCACAGGGCGCCCGCTTCGAGCGCCGCCTCGCCAGCGGCCGTCCGAGGCTCATAACCGGCAGCCTCGTCGCCGACGGAGGCCCATAGGTACCCCAGAGTCTTTCCGTCCCACCCGATGGTGAAATAGCGCACGGGGTGGTCAGTGATTTCTTGGTACTCGTTCTCCGATTCCGGGATTCTGGATCGGAGCAGGCGCGAGCGGGCGGGAACCTCGAACGTCCCCCAGGAGTCGTCGTAGGCGAATCCTTCGATTCTCGGATCTTCGAATCCGGAATCTGTGGGAGTTGCGTATCGATTCGGGTCACCCGGTGTGCAGGGGCTGCCCAGAAATGCTGAAATATTGTGCAGGACTGCGCTGAGCCGAGGCGCGTTCTGCGCGTACACCTCAGGCTGCTCCCGGTCTCGGGTATCCATGGTCAGCCACGCGTCACTGTACGTCTCCAGCGTCACCAAGAGGAGGCTGCACCTCCAGATTTCCACTTGGACAGAAAAAAGCTTTTCTGCCCGATGCTTCACCCCTGACTCCAGCCAATAGCCTGGGCATTCGGCTCGCGCACTGATGATCAAATCACCGACGGTGGATTCGATCTCAGAGACAGCATGCGACAGGGCCGTTCCAGGAGACAGTGGTTCTGCTTCCAAAGGCAGGCCCTCGGCCCTGAAAAGCGTGTTTCGGGTGTCACTCATGGCCCGGGCAGACAAATCAACCTTACCGTTGCCCACCGCCAGGTCGTATTCTTCCAAGATTTTCCAGATTACGACAGCGGTTTCAGCCGCACGGATGGGACGAAGTCTTTCAACGCCCGACGCCACTTCCCAATTCCAGTCGCCAATGGGGTTCGAGAAAATCACAGCATGTCCTTGGGGTCGACCTTGCTTCCTGGCGGGATGACGAGATTTCCGTCCTCCAGGCGGATGACAAAGGTGATGCCTTCACCCTTCGGTCCGCGCCCGCCTCGGTGAATGTCCATGAGAGCATCGTAGGAGCCATTGGTCATCCAGTCCGCCAGTCCTCCCCGTCCTCCGTCCACAAGGAGCACGTGGTGCGTGGCTTCGGCCTTCGCCAGCTGAAGCAAGTACTTACCCCGGGTGTTTCACTCACCGGGTCCAAGGGGTCATTGAGGTGCTTCATCTGATAGGCGTAGACATCGCCGGACTGATCCAGGATACGGACGTCCACGTCGGCACCGACCGGGAGCTTCTGCTCGAAGTCGACAGCATGAGCAGGAACGCCGCTACGGACCAGATCATCCGCGAAAATGAGCTGGTCGGCACTTGGCTGGAACATGTTCTGCTTGTTGGCACCCAGGGACGACACGACCTGCCCATACTCGTCGCTCTTGTTGAACTGGCCGGAGGCTATGATCTCCGCAACTCTCTGGCCGTCCGGTTCCGATCCAAGCCTCTCCATCACTCTGTCGAGAACATTGGGCTTCGGGCGCTTCTTGCCCGGGATGCCCTTGATCGCGTCGCGGGCCCGCTGCTCCGTCTCCCCTCCGCGATCCATGGGACGGCCCTCCCCATCGGGCGAGGATCCGGAGTGAGCTGAGGGAGGATGACTGTCCGACCCGCCGTTGCCACCGTCGGCGCCACGTCCGTGGCCTGCGCCGTCGACCGCACCGTCACCGGCATCTTCCCCCTGGTGATCGGCATCTTGATGCCCTGTGGCGTGATCGGACCTGCCCCCGTGGCCGTGCCCTTCCTGTCTCGGTCCTGCCTCGTGGCCGTGTGCGTCACCTGCACCGGGGTGCCCCTCAGGCGGCACGCGCGAACCGGCACCTTCCTCGACGTCGCCTGCCCGTGGGCCGGCCGCGACCAACTCACGGTCGCCGGATGTGGAGTCGGCCGTCCGCTCGGTCGCGGCGGGTTCGCGTCTGACCGGGCTGCTGTCGGGTTTCCCGTCGGGCTTGATGGCGATGAAGTTGCCGTCTTTGTCGATCCGGTAACGGTCGTTCAGGTCGAGGGCGGTGTCGGGGAAGTGCGGCTTCGGGAGTTTGAGGTGGTCGGTGACGCGGGTGAGGACCTCGGAGACCTTCGGCAGGTCGGACAGGGCCTTGGCCGCCTTCATGCTGCCCGAGACGGGGTCGAGGACGTCGCCGGCCCTGGCCAGGGTGCCGGCCGTCTCGGCGACCCTGCCTGCCTTGCTCACCTTGGCGAGGCCTCCGGCGGCCCCTCCGAAGAGCGTGAGGAGGTTGAAAGCGGTGACCGCGTGGGCGCGCGCCGGGTCCTCGCCCCACGTGTCGTAGGCGACGAACCCCTTGCCGAACTCCTTGGCGTACGCCTCACTGCCGCGCTGCCAGTCCGAGAGGTGGTCGCCCAGGCCGACCGCGTCCATGCCGTAGGCGTAGGCGCCGACGAAGGTGCGCCTGAGGCCGTCCCAGGTGTCGTGCTGGGCCTGGGAGCCGTTGACGCCCAGGAGGTTGTCCTCAAGGATGCCCAGGCCGACGAAGCCGCCCCAGACGCTGTCCTTGACAATGCCGTCCCACGCCCAGCTCTTGACCCCGTGGCCCCACCAGTCCAGGCTCCACCGGTCGTAGCTGCGCTCCTCCGGGCTGCCCCAGGGGAGGCCGTCCATGGACTTGAGCGTGTCGGCGTCGAAGCCGTACATGCCGGGTGCGTGGCTGCCGTCGTCGACCACCCAGCCGGGTCGGCACGCCCCCGGGCTGATGCTCCCGATCTTGCTCGCCGCGTCGCGCTCCGCCGCCTGGAACCCCGCGACCGCCACCGCCACGTCGTCCGTCAGGGCTTTGTCCCGGTCGACCTTGTCCTGGTCCTTGGTCCAGTCGTCGTCGCCCCGCACGCTGTCGACGAAGGCGATGGCCTCCTCCTTCAGCGTCTTCAAGCGGTCCGCGTGGGGCTTCGCTTCCGCGACGAAGGTGTCCAGCGCGTCGGCCAGGGACTCGATGTGACCGGCGAACTCGTCCGCCCGGTCCATCACCGGCTGCGTGGAGGAGAAGAGCTGATCGGCCTCCGGCGCCCTGTAGTAGGCGGCCGTCGCCTGGAAACGGGAGTGGACGTCCTGACCGTCGTTGCGGATGCCGACGGCGCGGGTGCGGAGTTCGGTGACGGCCTTGGCCAGCTTGCCGAAGTCGCCGGTGTACTGCGGTATTCCCCCCGGCTCTATCACCCCCGGTGCTCCCCGCCCTGCCGGTCGGCCTGCTCGGCCACCGCGCGCAGTTCGGCCGATGAGGGGACCTTGGCCGCCTCGCGCTGAGCACGGGCGGCCATCGCCAGGTCACCGTCGATGTACGCGGTGGTGGCCTCGACCGTTCCGGCCATCGTCTTCTTGATGCGGGCCACCATGAAGGTGATCTGCGGCTCGGTGTCGGAGGCGAAGTCCGCGATCGCGGCGCCGACCGGGCCGACGGGTGCGGAGCCGCAGTACGGGCCGCTGATCGTGCCCGCGCACAGGGCCGCCTC
Source organism: Streptomyces sp. NPDC021356 (assembly GCF_040641015.1). Classification (NCBI taxonomy): domain Bacteria; kingdom Bacillati; phylum Actinomycetota; class Actinomycetes; order Kitasatosporales; family Streptomycetaceae; genus Streptomyces; species Streptomyces sp. NPDC021356. The sequence continues at coordinate 42,194 of NZ_JBFACU010000017.1, forward strand.
CTCGACGCTCCCGCCGTAGCCCTTGATGTCCTTGCCGAGGTCGTCGGCGGCCAGGCCGACCAGCGACAGTATCGATTCCACCCCGCTGGGCGTGACATCCCACCCCGTCACGTCTACCCCCCGTAGATCGTTCGCGACGATACGTTTCCCCTGTTGAGGCCGGCGGCTCGCGCGGCGCCGGCCCGGGGATCTTCATCCTTATCAGGAGGGTGATTGCCAAAGCAACGAGGTTGAGCGCGGAGGACGGAGATCCGGCCACTCAGGCTGTTCGGCCCGCCCGCCGGGCACCGCCCAGTTCCACCCTGCCGAACAGCAGCGCGTACCCCGCCGGCAGGTGGGTCAGGACGTCCGTCAGGACGGATGGGGGCAGGTGGGCCGCCAGGACGGTCAGGACCGTGCCGGTGTCCCAGCGGGCCGTTGCCGGGGTGGAGCCGTCGATGCGGGACGCCACCGACTCGACGAACTCGCGTGCCGTCAGGGGGCGGACGACCGGGATCTGGGCGGCGATCACCCTTGCCGCCTCCTCGGGGAGGGCGCGGGCCAGGGCCACGCGTTCGTCGCCGGTCACGTGGGTACCGAGGGCCGAGAGGACGGTGCGGGTGATGTGTTCCGCCTCCGCTCTCGTCCGGTAGCCGCCCGCTTCCCGCACCCGTTCGGTCAACGCGTGCCAAGTGGTGTCGGTGGAGGGGGAGTTCGCGGGCGTACTGATCGTCTTCCTGGTGGGGGCCGCCGTCGCGGTCATCGTGTGGGGTCTCCTCCGCGTGGGTTCGCTCGCCGGGTGGCGCGTGGCCGCGTCCCGTGAGCGGGGTACGGGCTCACGGGACGCTTCCTCAAGGGTGTTCTCAGCTGCTCAGCTGCCTGCGTCCGCCGCCGCCGGTGATCTGGATCTTGCGCGGCTTGGCCTGCTCGGCCACCGGGATGCGCAGCGTGAGGACGCCGGCCTCGTACGAGGCGTCGATGCGTTCCGTGTCGAGTGTCTCGCCGAGGAACAACTGGCGGGTGAAGGTGCCCGTGGGTCGTTCGGAGACGATCATCTCGGCACCGTCGGGGGCCGGGTGCTTCCGCTCGGCGTGGACGTTGAGCACGTTCCGTTCGACGTCGAGGTCGATGGTCTCCGGGTCGACCCCGGGGAGGTCGAAGTGGACGACGAAGTCGTCTCCCGAGCGGTAGGCGTCCATGGCCATGGCGCCTGGACGGGTGGGACCGAAGACCTGCTGTGCGAGGCGGTCGAACTCGCGGAAGGGGTCGGAGCGCATGAGCATCACAGGTCACTCCTCTCTCGTGGCACTGAGTGCGATGCCCTACTCCTCTTTATATAGCTCGCCGGATGAAAGCTGACAAGCCCCGACTCATACCTGGGCCGCCAGGAACGCCGCCACCGCCTCGTACAGGGCTTCCGGCTGGTCCAGGTGGACGTCGTGGCCCGCGGCGGGGACGGTCAGCGGCGTGGTGTCGTGGGGGCGGCGGGTGTGCATCTCGGTGAACTCCGCCTCGCGCATCGTGCCGTCGGTGCCCCTCACCACCAGCGTGGGGCAGGTGATCGTCTGCCACTCGCGCCAGTGGTCGCGCCGGGTCAGTTCGGCGATCGAGGACACCATCACGCCCTTGTCGACCCGCGGCCACCAGCCGTCCGCGCGCTCCTCCAGGCCCCGCGCCCAGGCCTCGTGGCCGAAGAAGCCGGTGGCCGCCTCCGCGGTGGGGAACGGGACCGGCCAGGAGTCCAGCCAGGCCGCTGTCCGCTCCGGTACGTCCGGGGGTGTCGCCGCCGGGCCCGCCTCGACGAGGATCAGGGACTTCACCAGATCGGGCCGGGCGGCGGCCAGGAGCAGGGCCGTGTGGCCGCCGAAGGACTGGCCGACGAGGACGGCCGGGGCCAGGGCGAGGGTCTCGATCAGCGCCGCCGCGTCCGCGACGCAGGCCTCCCGTGTCACGTCCTCGGGGCGGCGCGTGCTGTCGCCGTGGCCCCGGGCGTCGTACGTCACCACACGGTGGCCGTCAGCCCCCAGACGCGCGGCCAGGTCGTCCCACTCGCCCCGGTGTCCCGCCAGGCCGTGCAGGAGGAGTACGGGCTCCGGCCGGTCCGAAGGGGGTTGCGAGGGGGGTTGCGAAGGGGATGGGTCGCGGTCCTCCGGCGTTCGGTCGACGGGGGTGTGGTCGTCGTAGGCGAGGTGCGTACCGTCCGGGCGGGGCAGGCGGCCCCGACGGGTACGGGCGGTGGCGGTGATGATGGTGGCGGTGATGGTGGTGGTGTTGTTGTCTTCGTGCGTCGTCTTCGGTTCGTCAGGCACCGCTCGGCCCCCCAGCGGAAGATCACCGTTCGATTCGGTGGTCAGCCTATGCCGGGGGGCATGAGGGCTCGGCGGGGCCTCGCGGTGGGCTCGTTGTGAACGGGTCGGCCGTCAGCCGAACATGCCCGGCTCGTAGTCGCCCGCGGGCTGCTGGATGACGACGTTCAGGCGGTTGTACGCGTTGATCAGTGCGATGAGGCCGACGAGGGCGGCCAGCTGGTCCTCGTCGTAGTACTTGGCCGCGTTCTCCCACACCTCGTCGCTCACGCCGCCGGCCGCGTCCGCGATGCGGGTGCCCTGCTCGGCCAGTTCCAGGGCCGCGCGCTCGGCCTCCGTGAAGACCTTCGCCTCCCTCCACGCGGCGACCAGGTGGAGGCGCTGCGCCGTCTCGCCGGCGTGCGCGGCGTCCTTGGTGTGCATGTCCATGCAGAAGCTGCAGCCGTTGATCTGGCTGGCGCGGATCTTCACCAGCTCCTGCGTCGCGGCCGGGAGCGTCGAGTCCGACAGGACCTTTCCGGCCGAGTTGATGTAGCGGAAGAACTTGCCGGCGACGGGGTTCTGGAAGATGTCGAGGCGGGCTTCCATCGTGGGCTCCTTGGTCGTCTTGGTCTTCGTTGCTCGTCTTCGTGCGGTTGCACTGATACGACGGATCCGGGGCGCGGTGTGTGACAGGCCGACGGGTCCTGATGATGTGACCTGGGTCTCACTCTGGCGTGCTCGGGGGCGGTCCGCCCGTCGGCGGGGCCGGGGGTTAGCCTCGGGTCGTTCGACACGTGCGGGAGTCTCGGCACGTGCGGGAGTCGGGGGAGACAGGGAGACAGTGATGGCGAGGATTCCTACGGCAGCGGTCGCCGCGACCGGGCTCGTCGGCGGCTACGGCGTGGCTCGCTGGACCAAGAAGCGGCAGCTGGGCGGGGCCGTACTGGCCGTCGCCGGTGCCACCGCCGCACAGCAGTGGCGGCAGCGGGCGGGCGGGAAGGCGGCGGGTGCGCTCACGGCCGCCTACGTCGCCGCGTTCGCCGGGTCGCACCCGCTGGCCAAGAAGGTGGGCGCCTGGCCCGCCGTGTTCGGGGTCGCCGGCGCGGTCGCCGCCGCCTCCTGGGCCGTCGCCGACCGGCGCGGCTCGTAAGCCGATCGACGCGCGGGGCTCGTACGCCGCCCGGCGCGCGGGGCTCGTAAGCCGACCGGCGCGCAGGGGTCGTACGCCGACCGGCGCTCGGAGGGCGTACGTCCCCCGGCGCGCGCGGCTCGCATGCCACCCGGCGCGCGCGGCTCGTACACCATCCGGCGCGCGCGGCTCGCATGCCGCCCGGCGCGCGGCTCGTACGCCACCCGGATGCACGGCCCGCGGGCCGACCGGACCGGCTCGAACGCCGGTCGGCGCGAACTCGTAGGCCTACCGGCGCGGGCTCACAGGCCGCCCGGCGCGGGCGCGTGACCGGCTCTGACCGAGTCCGTGCCGATGCGCGGGACGCGCGTCCCGCTCGCGTCCGCGCTCCCGCCGCCTCAGCCTCCGCCCCCTCGGCCTCCACCGCCTCGGCTGCCTCAGCCGCCCGCCGCCTGGAACGACTTCCGGTACGCCCTCGGGCTCGTGCCCACCACCCGCCGGAAGCGCTCACGGAACGCCGTCGGTGAGCCGAAACCCGCCTGCGCGGCGATGCGCTCCACCGGGTACGGCGTCGTCTCCAGCAGGTGCTGGGCGCGCCGCACCCGCGCGCGGTGCAGCCACTGCAACGGCGTCGTGCCGGTCTGCTCGCGGAAGCGGCGGTTGAGGGTGCGGGTGCTCATGCCCGCCCGGGCCGCGATCTCCTCCAGGGCGAGGTCGCGGTCGCAGTGCTCCTCCAGCCACCGCAGCACCGGCTCCAGCGTGGCGCCGGAGGGGGCCGGAGGCAGGTCGTGGACGATGAACTGCGCCTGGCCGCCCTCCCGTTCCAGCGGCATCACCGACATGCGGGCCGCGTGCGCGGCGACCGCCGAGCCGTGGTCCTTGCGGATCATGTGCAGGCACATGTCCAGGGCCGCGGCGGCGCCCGCGGAGGTCAGGAGCCGGCCGTTGTCGACGTAGAGGACGTTCGGGTCGACGGTCACCTCCGGGTACCGCTCCGCCAGGGTCCCTGCCGCGGCCCAGTGGGTCGTCACGCGCAGCCCGTCCAGCAGGCCGGTGGCCGCGAGGACGAAGGCGCCCACGCAGATCGAGGCGATGCGGGTGCCGTGCGCCGCCGCGGCGCGCAGCGCGTCCGCGACGCCGGGCGGGAGCGGGGCGGTGGGGTCGGCGACCCCCGGCACGACGATCGTGTCGGCCTCGGCCAGCGTCTCCAGCCCGTACGGCGCCTGGACGGTGAACGCGCCGCCGGCCGCCCGCACCTGCGGGCCCACCGAGCAGACCCGGGTCTCGTACAGGGGCCGGCCGTCCGGCTGCCGCGCCCAGCCGAAGGTGTCGACGGGGGCGGCGAGGTCGAACGGGATCACCTGGTCCAACGCGAGGACGGCCACGATGTGCATGCCGGGAGCGTAGGCGCGCGAACCGCGGGCGAGCACTGGGGGTGGCCCCTCAACCGGTCCTCACCCAGTCCTCAAACCCGGTCCCCGGTCCCCGCGCCCGGTCCCGGCACCCGGTCCCGGCACCCGGTCCCCGCGCCCGGTCCTGGCACCCGGTCTCGGCACCTGGTTCCCGCGCCCGGTCCTGGCACCCGGTCCCGGCACCTGGTTCCCGCGCCGGTCCCCGTCCCTGCCTGGCCCTGGCGGGAATCTATCGGTACCTGGCATTCTTGCCGCTTCTTCCGGCTCGGCGGCCCGTCTAGCGTCGGCGCGTGACCAAGTTCCTCCTCGCCGTGCACGTCCTGGCCGCGATCGTCGCGGTCGGGCCCGTCACCGTCGCCGCCAGCATGTTCCCGCCCGCCGCGCGCCGCGCGCTGTCCTCGCCGGGGGATCCGCGGGCCGTGGAGACCGTACGGCTGCTGCTGCGGATCTGCCGGGTGTACGCCGTCGTCGGCGTCGTCGTGCCGGTGTTCGGGTTCGCCACGGCGCGGAACATGGGGGTACTGGGCGACACCTGGCTCATCGTGTCCATCGCGCTGACCGCGCTCGCCGCGCTCGTGCTCGCCGCGTTCGTCCTGCCCCGCCAGGCAGCGCTCGCCGAGGGCCTCACCGCGGACAGCCTCACCGCCCGAAACCTCACCGCAGTGAGCCTCCCCGCGGGGAGCCGCACCGGGGCCACCGGTGAAGGCACCGACGAACGCGCGGGCGCAGGCACGGGCGGTGGCACGAGCGGCGGCGCCGGCGCGAACACCGCCCGCGCCACCGCCCGACTGGCCATGTTCACCGGCCTGTTCAACCTCCTGTGGGCCGCCGTCACCGTCCTGATGATCGTGAGGCCGGGCTCGACGACCGGGGCGTGAGGTCAGGCCGTGCTCGACGACGGGGCGTGAGGTCAGGCCGTGCTCGACGACGGGGGTGTGACGTCGGGTCGGCCCTTCTTGGCCGCCGGGCCGGACTTCCCCGTCACGGCGGTCAGCGGCTTGGCGATGTCCTCCAGGGAGCGGCGCTCGGCGTCGACCGCGAGGAAGGCGGCCACCAGGCCCGCCGCGCACATCAGGGCGGCGCCGATCGAGAAGGCGAGGACCGTGTCCCCGACCTTGCCGGTGCCCGTGAGGTCGGCGAAGAGCACCGGGCCGCTGATGCCGCCGGCGGCGGTGCCGAGGGCGTAGAAGAAGGCGATGGACATCGCCCTGGTCTCCATGGGGAAGATCTCGGAGACGGTCAGGTACGCGCTGGAGGCGCCGGCCGAGGCGAAGAACAGCACCGCGCACCAGCAGGCGGTCAGCGTGGTCGCGTCGAGCGCGCCGCGGTCGAACAGCCAGGCCGTGCCGAACAGCAGCAGGCCGGACAGCAGGTAGGTGGAGGAGATCATCACCCGGCGGCCGACCGTGTCGAAGAGCTTGCCGAGCAGCAGCGGGCCCAGGAAGTTGCCGACCGCGATGACGGCGAAGTAGTAGCCGGTGTGGTCGGCGGGGACGTCGAAGAACTTGGTGAGGATGGCGCCGAAGCCGAAGGTGATGGCGTTGTAGAGGAAGGCCTGGCCGATGAAGAGGGAGAAGCCGAGGACGGCCCGCTTGGGGTAGTCGGCGAAGACCGTACGGCCGATCTCCAGGAAGGAGATGGTGCGGCGCTGATGGATGGTGATCTGGCCGTGCGGCTCCGGCAGCTGTTCGCCCGTCTCGGACTCGATCTCCCGTTCGATCCCGGCCACCACCTCCTCGGCCTCCCGGTCCCTGCCGTGGATCAGCAGCCAGCGCGGGCTCTCGGGGACGTGCCGCCGGACGAGGAGGATGACCAGGGCGAGTACGGCTCCGAGCGCGAACGTCAGCCGCCAGCCCAGGTCGGCGGCGAGGAAGTGGGTGTTCAGCGCGAGGATCGACAGCAGCGAACCGCCGACCGCGCCCACCCAGAAGCTGCCGTTGATGATCAGGTCGACCCGGCCGCGGTAGTTCGCGGGGATCAGCTCGTCGATCGCGGAGTTGATGGCCGCGTACTCGCCGCCGATGCCGAACCCGGTCAGGAAACGGAAGAGGAAGAACCACCAGGCCTGGAAGGAGACGGCGGTCAGGGCCGTCGCCGCGAGGTACACCGCCAGGGTGATCATGAACAGCTTCCGGCGGCCGTAGCGGTCGGTCAGCCGGCCCCAGAACAGGGCGCCGACGCAGGCCCCGGCCACGTACAGCGCGGCGGCGACACCGGTGACCTGCCCGGAGCTGATCGCCAGACCGCTGCCCGGCTCCGACAGGCGGCTGGCGATGTTGCCGACGACGGTGACTTCCAGACCGTCCAGGATCCACACGGTGCCCAGACCGACGACGATGGTCCAGTGCCAGCGCGACCAGGGAAGGCGGTCGAGTCTGGCGGGGATGTCGGTGGTCACGGTGCGGCCGGTGCCGTCACCTGCCGCCCCTGCGGCGCTTGCGGCGTCTGCGGTGGCCATGGGCTCCCTCCTCGTCGAGCGGACCTCACTCCGGGTGCCCCCGAACCCATGGGATCACGCCCTGGCACCGGCCGCCTACGCTCCGAGGACGCGCGACACCGTGTAGATCAGCAGCCCCGCCAGCGAACCCACCACCGTGCCGTTGATCCGGATGAACTGGAGGTCACGGCCGATGTGCGCCTCGATCTTGCGGGTGGTGTGCTCCGGGTCCCAGCCCGCCACGGTGTCGGTGATCAGGGAGGTGATCTCCGTGCGGTAGGTCGTCACGACGTACACCGCCGCGCCCTCCACCCAGCGGTCCACCTTGTCCTGCGTCTTGGGGTCCTCGGCCATCCGGTTGCCCAGGGAGAGCAGGGAGGCCCGCACCCGCAACCGCAGTTCGCTGCGCTCGTCCTCCGCCGCCGAGACGATCATCGACCGCACCGCGGACCAGGCCGAGGCGATCAGGTCCTGCACCTCACCGCGGCCCAGCACCTCGCTCTTGAGGCGTTCGACACGGGCCCGGGTGTCGCTGTCGGACTGGAGGTCGGAGGCGAAGTCGGTGAGGAAGCGGTCCAGCGCCCCGCGCGCGGGGTGGCTCGGCATGTCCCGCATCTCGGTGACGAACCGCAGCAGCTCCCGGTAGACGCGCTCACCGACCTTCCGGTCGACGAACTTCGGGGTCCAGCCGGGCGCCCCGCCCTGCACGGCGTCCATCACCGAGTCGCCGTGCAGCACCAGCCAGTCGTGCGCGCGGCTGACCACCAGGTCGACGACGCGCCGGTGCCCGCCGTCGGCGACGATCTTCTCCAGCATCTTGCCGAGACCGGGCGCGATCTCCTGCACCGCCGCCCGGCGCGTGATCGCCTCACCGACCACGGCCTGCACGTCCGAGTCGCGCAGCACCGTCAGCGCGCCGCGCAGCGCGGTGGCCAGCTCGGCGGTCACCCGGTCGGCGTGCTCCGGACGGGCCAGCCAGGCGCCCAGCCGGCTGCCGATGCCCACGGCGCGCAGCCGCTGCCGTACGACGTCCCCGGCAAGGAAGTTCTCGCCGACGAACTCCCCCAGCGAGACGCCCAGCTGGTCCTTCTTCGTGGGGATGATCGCGGTGTGCGGGATGGGCAGGCCGAGCGGATGGCGGAACAGGGCGGTGACCGCGAACCAGTCGGCGAGCGCACCGACCATGCCCGCCTCGCTGGCCGCGGCGACGTACCCCGCCCAGGCGCCGGCACCGCTGTGCTGGGCCCACTTGGCCAGGACGTACACCACCGCCACGAACAGCAGCAGCCCGGTCGCGGTCAGCTTCATCCGGCGCACACCGCGCCTGCGCTCCTCGTCGGCGGGGCTGAACACGGTCATCGTGCGGCGGGAGACGGCCGCGGCATCCGCCGCTTCCGCATCCGCCTGTGGCACAGCCGTCGTCGTTCGTTCCATCCGCTCCACCCGTTCCGTGTTCCCGCACACGCGCCGCGCACGATTGTCCCCTCCTGACCTACTCCCGGAACGGAACAGGAGTTCCCGACACCACCCGGAAGCGACGAGGGAGGAGACGAGGGAGGGGAAGGGTGACGAAGGGGAAGAGGGGAGGGACGGCGAACCGGCCGGACGAACCGGAGGAAGGAGAGGAAGGGGAACGAGTAAGGGCAGCGGCGGCCCTAGAAGTCACGGTGCCCACGGCCGTCGCGGCGCCGGTCCCAGCGGTCCCGGTGCTGCTCCCGGCGTTCGCGGTGCTGCTCCCAGCGCTCCTCGTGCCGCTCGCGGTGCTGCTCCATGCGCTCCTCGTGGCGCTCCCACTGCCGCTCCCAGCGCTCCCGGTGCCCGTCGCGGCGGTCCGCCTCCAGCTCGCGGCGCTCGGCCCTGCGGTCCAGCTTCTCCTGGCGGCGCTCCTCCCGCTGCCGCTGCCGCTCGGCCTTGGTGAGCTTGCGCTCCACGCCGACGCCGCCCCAGAAGGCGAAGCCCGTGATGATCACGCGCGGGGCGCCCGGCTCACCCGGCACGCCCTCCTCGCGGTGGTCGAAGCCGCCCATGATGCCGATGCCGCGCACGACCACCTCGACGCCGGGCGGCACGATCACCTGCGCACCGCCCATGATCGCGATGCAGTTGATCTCGACCTCGCGGTCGGCGAAGTTCGCCTCGCGCAGGTCGATCTCGCCGCCGCCCCAGAAGGAGAAGCAGGTGAAGCGCTTGGGGACCGTCCACCGCCCCTTGCGCTGGAAGCCGGACATGACGGCGACGGCCCACGACGACGACCCCTCGCCGCCGGTGATCCGCCCCGCCCAACTCCCGTCCGCCTCAGGCTCCTTGTGCAGGGAGACCGTCGGGGCCACGGGGGCGGCGCCCTGCCCGACCGGCAGGTCGCGGGTGATCGGCGCCAGCTCCCCGTACGTGCGCGCCTTGTACGTCGCGTCCAGCCGCTCCTCGAACTCGCCCATGTCCAGGCGGCCTTCGGCGAGGGCGTCCCGCAGGACCTCGGCGACCCGTTCACGGTCGGCGTCGGAGGCGCGCAGCTCGGGCACGGCGGGCCCGGAGGGCGTCTCTCCAGGGGGCGGCACGGCATCGGTCATGGGCAGCAGCCTACGAGTTCACCGCGCGGGAGGCTACGAGCCCACACGTTCCGCCCCGGACTCGTACATCCTGGCGATCACCGCCTCGATGTCCGGCTCCCGCACCGACAGGTCCACCAGCGGATAGCGGTCCGCGATCCGCGCCACCAGCGGGGCCGCCGACTCGCCCGCCGGGAACGCCAGCCACTGCCGGGGCCCCTCGACGCGGACCACGCGTGCGCCCGGCACCTTGACCGGGGGCAGTTCGCGCTCCAGGTCCACCACCAGGGTGCGCTCCCCCTCCCCTGCCTCGTGCAGACCGGCCAGCGGGCCGTCGTACATCAGGCGCCCGTGGTCGATCACCATCACCCGCGAACACAACTGCTCGATGTCCTGGAGGTCGTGCGTGGTGAGCAGCACCGTCGTACCGCGCTCGGCGTTCATATCGCGCAGGAAGTCACGGACCCTGGCCTTGCTGATCACGTCCAGGCCGATGGTCGGCTCGTCCAGGTAGAGCACCTCGGGGTCGTGCAGCAGGGCCGCCGCGATGTCACCGCGCATGCGCTGGCCGAGCGAGAGCTGCCGTACGGGGACGTCCAGCAGGTCGGCCAGTTCCAGGAGTTCCACGCAGCGGTCGAGGTTCTCGCGGTAACGGGCGTCGGGGATGCGGTACATGCGGTGCATCAGCCGGTACGAGTCGATCAGCGGCAGGTCCCACCACAGTGTCGTCCGCTGCCCGAACACCACCCCGATGCGCTGGGCCAGCCGCGTCCGCTCGCGGGAGGGATCGATGCCCGCGACCCGCAGCCGGCCGCCGCTCGGGGTGAGGATGCCCGTGAGCATCTTGATCGTCGTCGACTTGCCCGCGCCGTTCGGGCCGATGTAGCCGACGATCTCACCGCGCGCCACGGTGAAGGAGATCCCGTCCACCGCCCGCACCCGCCGCCGCTCCCGCTTCAGGAAGCCGGTCTTCTTGCGCACGTCGAAGACCTTCTCGACCCGGTCGAGTTCGATGAACGCGCCGCCGACCGCGCTGTCCACCACGCCTTCGAGCGCGCCCTCGACCGCACTGTCGACCACGCTTTCGAGCGTGCCTTCGACCGCACTGTCGACCGCGCCTTCGACCGCGCCGTCAGGTCCCGTGTCCATGTCCGTCCCGCGTCCCTTCAGCTTCCCGTACTCCGATACGACCGCAGCCCCGCCCGCCAGGCCAGCCCCGCCAGCGCGCAGCAGGCCACCGCGACCAGCGGCGAGACGAACGCCGTCCACTGCGGCAGCGCCAGCGGGTAGGGGCGCCCGAGCACGTAGGCCGCGGGCAGCCAGTTGACGAAGGCCAGCGGCAGGACGAACGTCACCCCCCGCACCAGCTCCCTGCCGAACACGGTCGGCGGGTACTCCAGCAGCGTGGTCCCGCCGTAGGTGAACGCGTTCTGCACCTCGGAGGCGTCCTGCGCCACGAACTGGAAGGCCGCGCCCGCCACGAACACCGAACAGAAGATCACGCAGCCGCTCAGCACCATCACCGGCATCAACAGCACCTTGAGCACCGTCCAGTGCAGGTCCAGCGTGCACAGGGCGTACCCCAGCACCAGCAGTCCCTGCGTGACGCGGCCCAGCCGGCGCAGCGCGAACCGGTCCGCGGCGACCTGCGCCAGCACCGGGGCCGGGCGGACCAGCAGCGTGTCCAGCGTGCCGTCGCGCACCCGCCGCCCCAGCCGGTCCATCGAGCCGATCGCGAGGTCCGCCAGCCCGAAGGACGTGCCCGAGAGCCCGTACAGGAGGGCGATCTCCGGCAGCGAGTAGCCGCCGAGCGCGTCCACGCGGGAGAACATCAGCAGGATCGCCACGAAGTCCAGCGCGGTCGCCGCGAAGTTGCCGATGGTGGTCATCACGAACGACGCCCGGTAGGCCATCGTGGAGCGCAGCCACATCGCGGCGATCATGCGGTAGGCGCGCAGCCCGTCGGCGAGCCGGCGGCGGCGCGGCGGCGCGGGAACGGGTCCGCGAGTGAGTGCCCGGTCCGCGCCGCCCGCGGTCTCAGCCACCCTGCACCACCACCCGCCGCGTCGCCACCGTCTGCAGCAGCCGGCCGGCCCCCAGCAGCGCCGCCGCCCACGCGCCCTGGAAGGCGTACGTGCGCAGCGGATCCGCGTGTCCCAGCAGCACATCGGCCGGGGCCTGGAGCAGCGACGACCACGGCAGGACCCGTACGACCTCGCCGAGGGCGCCCGGGAAGACGTTCAGCGGGAGCAGCATCCCCGAGCAGAAGAGCCCGGCCAGCCACGCGATCTGCACGACACCCGCCCCGTCCAGCAGCCAGAACGCGCTCAGCGCCACCAGGAACCGGATCCCGAAGCTCACCAGCATCGCCAGCGGCACCGCGCCGAGGAACGCCGCCCAGGTCACCGGGTCCGTGGGCAGCGTGGCCGGGAAGAACAGCGCCCCGAAGACGAAGGGCACGACCCCGCGGCCCAGCAGCTGGAACGTCGCCCTGCCCACGTCCGCCGCGAGCCACCACAGCTGCAGGTCGGCGGGGCGGTGGAGATCCGTCGCGATGTCACCCGTACGGATGCGCTCCATCAGCTCGTCCTCGACGCCGCCCCCGCCGATCGCGAGCGTCGCGAGGAACGCCTGCCCCAGCCACACGTACGTCACCGCCTGGGAGCGGTCGTACCCGCCCAGATGCGGCCGGGCGTCCCACAGCGCGAGGTAGGTGTACACGAGGATCAGGCCGAAGACCGTGTTCGTGAACACCCCGGCCGCCGTGGCCGCCCGATACGTCGCGTACCGTCTGAATCCGCCCGCCGCGACGGCCGCGTACAACCGTCCAGCGCCCACGTCACGCCTCCCGAGCTCCGCCGACACCGAAGCGCAGGAGCCTAGTACGCGCGGAACGTGACGTGCCACGCATTTTCCGCGCCCCCGAAGTTTCGGGGCGCGGGAACGGAACGCTTGGTACGAGAGTCTTCATCCGGGGGCGCAAAAGGCAGAAGCCGCATGAGGGCGTACGGGAACGTACGAGGCGAAACAGGAGTCCGTGCACGAGATGAGCGACGAGCCGCAGCCGAAGGCCGGGGCGCAGCAGCCAGAGACCGGCGCGCAGCCACGGCCGCAAGCGCGACCGCAGTCGCGGCCCGGCCGGGAACCGCAGGGCCGACCCGGCCCGCACCCGGAGGCTGGGGCACAGCGCCAGGAGCCCGGGGTGGAGCCGGGTCCCGGTGCGGAGTCCGGCCCCGGTGCGGAGTCGGGTGCGGGAGCCGCCGGTTCGCGGTCGGGAGACGGGTCGCCATCGGGAGACCGGTCGCGGTCGGGAGACCGGTCGCCATCGGGAGACGGTTCGCGGTCCGGAGACGGTTCGCGGTCCGGAGGGGCTTCGGGTGCGGGGGCCGGTCCCGGTGGTGAGCGCGGTCGTCCGGGCGCGGATCCAGTGCCGGAGCCCGCGCCCGGGCCCGGACCCGCTCAGGATTCGGGTCCGCAGGGCGGGCCGCGGCGTCGTACGGTGCCTCCCGCCTGGGCGGCGGGAGCCGGTGCCGGTGCCGCCGGTTCCGGTGCACGTACCGCACCGGCCGCGCCACGCGCCGCCGTGACCACCACGGCCCACGCCTCCGGCGCCACCGGCGGCGGCACGGGCGCGGGCGGCAAAGGCAAGCGGCCCAAGCGCCGGCGTACCGGGTGGCGGCGCATCTTCCCCACCTGGCGCATGACGCTCGGCGGGTTCCTCACCCTCGTCCTGCTGGGCTTCGGCGCGTTCTTCGTCGGCTACTCACTGGTCAAGATCCCGTCCGCCAACGCGCTGGCCGTCAAGCAGGCCAACGTCTACCTCTACGCCGACGGCACCGAGATCGCCCGCGACGGCGAGGTCAACCGCGAGAGCGTCCCGCTGGAGCAGGTCTCCAAGGCCGCCCAGCACGCCGTGCTCGCCGCAGAGGACCGCGACTTCTACACCGAGTCCGCCATCGACCCCAAGGCCGTGGTCCGCGGCGGCTGGCGCACCATCAGCGGCAAGGGCAAGCAGTCCGGCTCCACGATCACCCAGCAGTACGTGAAGAACTACTACCTGGGCCAGGAACAGACCGTCACCCGCAAGGTGAAGGAGTTCTTCATCTCGATCAAGCTGGACCGCAACAAGTCCAAGGACGAGATCTTCGAGGGCTACCTCAACACCAGCTTCTTCGGCCGCAACGCGTACGGCATCCAGGCCGCCGCCCAGGCGTACTACGGCGTGAAGGCCAAGGACCTCGACCCGGCCCGCGCCGCCTACCTCGCCGCACTGGTCAACGCCCCCAGCGAATACGACGTGTCGGCCCACCCGGAGAACAAGGCGGCCGCCGTCGCCCGCTGGAACTACGTCCTGGACGGCATGGTCAAGAAGGGCTGGCTCAGCGCCTCCGAGCGAGCCGGCCTGAAGTTCCCGACGCCCAAGGCCGCCACCGTGCCCACCAACATGGCCGGACAGCGCGGCTACCTCGTGCGCGCGGTGAAGGACTACCTCGCCAAGAACAAGATCCTCGACGAGGACGAACTGGCCGCCGGCGGCTACCGCATCACCACCACCCTGCAGAAGAACAAGCAGGACGCCTTCGTCAAGGCGGTCGACGACCAGCTGATGAACAAGCTGGACAAGAAGAACAACAAGACCGACGGCTACGTCCGCGCCGGCGGCGCCGCCGTCGACCCGAGAACCGGGCAGGTCGTGGCGATGTACGGCGGCATCGACTACGTCAAGCAGTACACCAACAACGCCACCCGGCGGGACTTCCAGGTCGGCTCCACCTTCAAGCCGTTCGTGTTCACCTCCGCCGTGCAGAACCAGTCCACCACCCAGGACTCCCGCCCCATCACCCCGAACACCCTCTACGACGGCACCGACAAACGGCCCGTGCAGGGCTGGAACGGCGGCCACTACGCCCCCGAGAACGAGGACCAGCAGTCCTACGGCGACATCACCGTCCGCGAGGCCACCGACAAGTCCGTCAACGCCGTGTACGCGCAGATGGCCGTCGACGTGGGCTCCGACAAGGTCAAGGACACCGCGATCGCCCTCGGCCTCCCGTCCGACACTCCGGAGCTGATCGGCTCCCCCTCGATCGCGCTCGGCGTCGCACAGGCCAGCGTCCTCGACATGGCCGAGGGATACGCGACCCTCGCCAACCACGGCAAGCACGGCACGTACACGATCATCAGGAAGATCACCAAGGACGGCGCCGACGCGGTGGCCCTCCCGGGCCACGACAGCACCGCCTCCCAGGCCGTCAGCCGCGAGGCCGCCGACACCACCACGTCCGTGCTGCAGAGCGTCGTCCAGAACGGCACCGGCGCACCCGCGCAGGCGATCGGCCGCCCGGCCGCGGCCAAGACGGGCACCGCCGAGAACGACCAGGCGGCCTGGTTCGCCGGTTACACGCCCGACCTCGCCACCGTCGTCTCCGTCATGGGCCAGGACCCCGAGACCGCCGCGCACAAACCGCTCTACGGCGCCCTCGGCCTCGACCGCGTCAACGGCAGCGGGCCGCCCGGCAGTATCTGGGCACAGTTCATGGGCGACGCCCTCAAGGGCACCCCCGTCAGCGACTTCGACCTCCAGCTCCAGCCCGGCGCCGACGAGACCCAGGCACCCCCGAGCAGTCCGGCCCAGACCAGCCCGGGCACCGGCGCCGACACCGCCGGCACCACCGCGACGCCGGGGGCCGGCCGCGGCCAGGACACGCAGGGCCAGGGCACCCAGGGGCAGGCTCAGGGACAGACCGGCGGCACACCGGGCGACTCCAGCGGCGGCACGCCCACGGACAGCGGCGGCACCGGGGACACCCAGGGCGGCCCGGGCGGTGACACCGGCACCACCGACGGCACGGGCGGCACTCCCCCCACCGGCGGGGGGACCCAGGGCGGGGGCACCCCCGGCGGCTCCGGGGGCGGTACGCCGACCACCGGCGACCCCACCGGGGCCGGCGGCGCGAGCGCCGACGGCGGGTCCGGGACCGGGACCAGCACGGGCCCGGCCGCGGGCGGCACCGGCACGAACACCGGCACCGGCCCGGGCACGGGTCAGCACGTCACCACCCCACGACAGCAGTAGGCGACAACGGCAGTAGGCCACGACGGCAGTAGCCCACGGGGCGGCCACAGGCCCGGGCCTGTGGCGGCCGGGGCCTGTGGCCGCCCGGGCCTGCCGGCTGTGGCTAGTGCCCCGAGGTGGCCTTCAGGCCCACCACGGCCACCAGCAGCAGACAGACGAAGAAGATCCGGGCTGCGGTCACCGGCTCACCGAGCACCACCATGCCCAGCACCGCCGCACCGGCCGCCCCGATGCCCACCCACACCCCGTAGGCCGTACCGATGGGCAGGGAACGGGCGGCGTAGGACAGCAGCAGCATGCTCGCGACGATCCCCGCGCCGGTCAGGACGCTGGGCACCGGCCGGGTGAACCCCTCGCTGTACTTCATCCCGATCGACCAGCCCACTTCCAGCAGACCGGCGACGACAAGCAGAACCCAGGCCACGACGGGCACCTCCGAGACGACGGCGACGCCGGACGGTCGACCGGGCGTCGCGACGGACATCAGGTGCGTCGTCTTTGCCTTCGACCCGGTACGGCGCGTCTCGTCGGGCTCCCTCCCGAGGTTAGCAAAGGAACGACAAAGGGGCCGGTGACAACGGTCACCAGCCCCTCGGGCCGTCCTGTCAGAGGTACAGACCGGTGGAGTCCTCCGACCCCTCGAACCGGTCCGCGGCGACCGCGTGCAGATCCCGCTCGCGCATCAGCACGTAGGCGGTACCCCGCACCTCGACCTCCGCCCGGTCCTCCGGGTCGAACAGCACCCGGTCACCCGGCTCCACGGTCCGCACGTTCTGCCCGACCGCGACGACCTCCGCCCAGGCGAGCCGGCGGCCCACCGCCGCCGTCGCGGGAATCAGGATGCCGCCGCCCGACCGACGCTCGCCCTCGCTCGTGTCCTGGCGGACGAGCACCCGGTCGTGCAGCATCCGGATGGGCAGCTTGTCCTCGTGGGGGCTGTGCTCGTTTCTGTTGGCGCTCACGCCTGAAACCTACCTGCTTCGGCCATGTCCGTACGGAGTGGGTCAGCCGCGGCGCTTGCGCCCGCCGACCGCGAGCAGGCCTACGACACCCACCGCGAGCAGCGCGACCGGCACGATCCGCTCCAACCGGGGCGCGCCCGCCTCGTCCACGAACTGGGACCGCACGTCGCTCACCACCCGGTTGACCTGCACGTAGGCGCGGCCGAGGGTGTGGTCGACGTGAGAGGCGACCTTGGCCTTGGCGTCGCCGACGATGGTCTTCGGATGGACGCGCACCCCGATCTCGTCGAGGGTCTCGGCCAGCGTCTCGCGGCGACGCCTGATGTCCGCCTCGATCTCAGCCGGGGTTCTGGTGTCCGCCGTGTCCGCCACCGTAGCGCCTCCGAAGTCAACTGATGCGTGTTCAGCACAGTCTGTCAGCTCTCGCCGCGACCGCACTGTCGGCACCCCCGGTTACCCTCGGACCGACACGGTATTGGCACCTACGAGGACACGCACGAGGAGAAGACTTCGATGAGCGAGCGACTCCAGCCCGGGGACGAGGCCCCCGCCTTCACCCTCCCCGACGCCGACGGCAACGAGGTGTCGCTGGCCGACCGCAAGGGCCGCAAGGTCATCGTGTACTTCTACCCGGCCGCCCTCACGCCCGGCTGCACCAAGCAGGCCTGCGACTTCACCGACAACCTCGACCTGCTCGCCGGCGCGGGCTACGACGTCATCGGCATCTCCCCCGACAAGCCGGAGAAGCTCGCGAAGTTCCGCGAGACCGAGTCCCTGAAGGTCACCCTCCTCGCCGACCCGGACAAGAAGGTCCTGGAGTCCTACGGCGCCTTCGGCGAGAAGAAGCTCTACGGCAAGACGGTCACCGGAGTCATCCGCTCCACGGTCGTCGTCGACGAGACGGGCAAGGTCGAACGAGCCCTGTACAACGTCAAGGCCACCGGCCACGTAGCCAAGATCATCAAGGATCTGGGTATCTGAGGCGGGGGCCTCCCGCCCTCCGAGCGGCCCGTACCGGCACACCCGGTACGGGCCGCTCCGCTTTCCGTGCGTGACTGTCCGATAACCGGTTCGTTACTCCGTACGGGCCATGAACACATGGCCGAGATCCGAACGGAGGGGGCTCGATGGGGGCCAGTGCGTACACGAGGGAACGGCTGGAGGAGGCGGCGCGCGGGGCGCGGACGCTGTCGGAGGCGTTGGTGAGGTTGGGGGTGGATCCGAGGAGCTCTACACGCCGGTACGTGTGGGAGCGGATGAAGAAGCTCGGCATCGATGCCTCGCACTTCGAGCGGGAGGGAGTGAAGTGGACCAAGGAAGTCCTTGAGCAGGCGGTAGCGGCCTCCACCAACATCTGCGAGGTGCTGCGACATCTCGGCCTGGAGGTGGTGGGCGGGCATCACACGCACATCAGCCGCAAGATCAAGGCGTTTGGTATCGACACCTCCCACTTCCAGGTGCCAACCAGGCGGGGTAAGCCTTGGCGCCCTCGGACACCGGAAGGGCTGCTCGTCGAGCAGCCGAGCGCTCGCGCCCGGCGCATCCCCAGCGATCGCCTCAAGTGGGCGATGACAATGACAGGCATGGAGGAGCGGTGCGCCTTGTGCGGTGCGGAGGCTGCCTGGCGTGGCCGCCCGCTTCCACTCGAAGTGGACCACATCGACGGCAACTGGCGGGACAACCGCATCGAGAACCTACGATTCCTGTGCCCCAACTGCCACTCCACGACGGACACATACCGGGGACGCGGCAAAGGGCGCGTCCTAGGGGAAGACCAGTGATCCGCGCTGAACGCCACCGTCCCGGGGCCGAGCAGTTGCGGGTGGCGGTTGGCGAATCAGTCTCCATCGCTGGAGTGCTCCGCCGGCTGGGACGTCCGGACAACGGTTCACAGCGCACCCTGCTTCGTAAGTGGATCGCTGAAGAGAACCTGTCGACCAGGCACTTCCTCGGGCAGGCCCATCAACGAGGCAAACCGGGCCCGACCCCCGCCAAGCGACCGGAGGAGCTTCTGGTCAAGCACAACCGTGAGCGCCGGACCAAGACGGTGCTTCTGCGCCGCGCGCTCCGCGAAGTCGGTGTCCCCGAGGAATGCACTGAGTGCGGGGTAGGTCCCGAGTGGCTCGGGAAGCCCATGACGCTGGAGGTCGACCACATCAACGGGGACTGGCGTGACAACCGGCAGGAGAACCTGCGGTTGCTGTGCCCGAACTGCCATGCGACGACCAGCACGTGGTGCAGAGGAGGGCGGAAACGTACCCCTCATGCGAGCACCGCATGACCGGTACCATGGCCGTGCACGCGGCCGTGTTGTAACTGGCAGCCAAGCGGCGCTTAGAACGCCGTGGGCGAAAGCCCGTGTGGGTTCGAGTCCCACCGGCCGCACCGGCCCCCGCCTTTGATTCAAAGGCGGGGGCCGTTTTCTCTAGCCCACCAGCTCCCGTACCACCGGCACCAGTGCCCGGAACGCCTTGCCGCGGTGGCTGATCTCGTTCTTCTCCTCGGCCGACAGTTCCGCGCAGGTGCGCGTCTCGCCGTCGGGCTGGAGGATCGGGTCGTAGCCGAAGCCGTTCGCGCCGGCGGGGGCGAGGCGCAGGGTGCCTCGGAGCTGGCCTTCCACCACTCGTTCCGTGCCGTCGGGCAGGGCGAGGGCCGCGGCGCAGGCGAAGTGGGCCGCGCGGTGTTCCTCGGCGATGTCGGAGAGCTGGGCGAGGAGGAGGTCCAGGTTGGCCTTGTCGTCGCCGTGGCGGCCGGCCCAGCGGGCGGAGAAGATGCCGGGGGCGCCGCCGAGGACGTCGACGCACAGGCCGGAGTCGTCGGCGACCGCGGGCAGGCCGGTGGCCTGTGCCAGGGCGTGGGCCTTCAGCAGCGCGTTCTCGGCGAAGGTGACGCCGGTCTCCTTGACGTCGGGGACCTCGGGGTAGGCGTCGGTGCCGACGAGTTCGTGGGGCAGTCCTGCCTCGGTGAGGATCGCCCTGAGTTCGGTGATCTTCCCGGGGTTGCGGGTGGCGAGGATCAAGCGGGTCATGCTCACCAGTATCGGGGGCGGGTCAGGGTGTGCAGACCTTGGTCAGTTCGCCGGCGGCGTCGGTGACGGGGGTGAGGTCGGGGGTGTCGTCGCCGTTCTTGACGGCGGTGCGGACGTTCCCGACGGCCTTGTCGAGGTCGTCGACGGCCTTGTTGACGTCGGTGTTGTCGGTCTTGTCGCCGATTTTCTTCAGGTTGTTCTCTATGGCGCGCAGGGCGTCGTCGGTCTTGGTCGGGTCGTCCGCTGCGTTCTGCACGGCCTGTTGGAGGTTGGTGACGCTGTCGGCGATGGCGTCGGCGCTCTGTACGCAGTCCAGGGCCTTGCCGACCGCGTCGCAGCCGGTGAGGGCGGTGACGGTGAGTGCGATGGCGGCCGTGGTGGCGGCGATGGCGGTGGTGCGGCCGGGTCGTCGGCGGCGGCTCGCGGCCATGGCTGGGTTCCCTCCCCGTTCGGTGGCCGGGCGTACGGTTACGTGCACGGTTTCCGTGCCCCGTACGCCCGTACCGGTAGGGACGTCGGACGCGGGAGGCGGGTTGCGTCCCGGTGGCTCCCTTTCTTGGCGTGCGCTTTACCCGCTGAGCCGCTGTCGCACTACTTTTCGAGCGCTGCCCGCTGGATCGCGGCGAGGTCGGTGCAGCCGGCCACGGCGAGGTCGAGCAGGGCGCCCAGTTCGTCGCGGGCGAAGGGTTCGGCCTCGGCGGTGCCCTGGACCTCGACGAAGCGGCCGTCGCCGGTGCAGACGACGTTCATGTCGGTGTCGGCGCGCACGTCCTCCTCGTAGCAGAGGTCGAGGAGGGGGACGCCGCCGACGATGCCGACGGAGACGGCGCTGACGGTTCCGGTGAGGGGCTGGCGGCCGGCCTTGATCAGCTTCTTGCCCTGGGCCCAGGCGACGGCGTCGGCGAGGGCGACGTAGGAGCCGGTGATGGCGGCGGTGCGGGTGCCGCCGTCGGCCTGGAGGACGTCGCAGTCGAGGACGACGGTGTTCTCGCCGAGGGCCTTGTAGTCGATGACGGCGCGCAGTGAGCGGCCGATGAGGCGGCTGATCTCGTGGGTGCGGCCGCCGATGCGGCCCTTGACGGATTCGCGGTCGCCGCGGGTGTTGGTGGCGCGGGGCAGCATGGCGTACTCGGCGGTGACCCAGCCCTCGCCGCTGCCCTTGCGCCAGCGCGGGACGCCTTCGGTGACGGAGGCGGTGCAGAGGACCTTGGTGTCGCCGAAGGAGACGAGGACGGAGCCTTCGGCGTGCTTGCTCCAGCCGCGTTCGATGGTGACGGGGCGGAGCTGGTCGGGGGTGCGGCCGTCGATTCGAGACATGGGTCGAGCCTAGTGCCCCACGGGCAAGGGGCTCTTCCCGCGTCGGGAAGAGCCCCTTGGGGGTGAACCTGCCGGGTCCCTGGGCGGGACCGAGGGGTTCACATCAGGTCTTCGATGTCCGCGGCGATCGGGTCGGCGTCGGTGCCGATGACGACCTGGATGGCGTTGCCCATCTTCACGACGCCGTGGGCGCCGGCGGCCTTGAGGGCGGCCTCGTCGACCTTGCTCGGGTCGACGACCTCGGTGCGGAGGCGGGTGATGCAGCCCTCGACCTCTTCGATGTTGTCGATGCCGCCGAGCCCGGCAACGATCTTCTCAGCCTTGCTGGCCATGTTCTGTCTCCCTGATCCGAACCGCTTTGTCGCAGTAACCCACAGTTGGCCCATCTTCGCGAGCGGTTGTGCCGTCGGTACCGAATGATGGCGTTCACGACAGCGGAACCGTCCGTCAACTGGTCTACACCACCGTTGGCGCGGTGGCCAAACGGGGTGCCGCACGACGGAGCGGGGCGCCGGGAGGACGCCATGAGTGCCGACAACGCCGGTGGCGCGGAAGTCAGGGTCTCGCCCTTGCGGGAGCGCTGGAACACGTTGTTCCAGCGCTTGCAGAAGATGGGCCGCAGTCTCCAGTTGCCTATCGCGGTGCTGCCGGCGGCGGGCATCCTGAACCGGCTGGGGCAGCCGGACGTGTTCGGCAAGGACGGGCTGGGCTGGATCGACGTCTCGAAGGTGATGGCGGGGGCGGGCGGTGCGCTGCTCGACGGGGAGCTGGGGCTGCCGATGCTGTTCTGCGTCGGTGTGGCCATCGGGATGGCGAAGAAGGCGGACGGTTCGACGGCGCTGGCGGCGGTGGCGGGCTTCCTCGTCTACTACAACGTGCTGCACCAGTTCCCGACGACCTGTCCGGCGGGGGCGAGGGTGATCGCGACGGGGTGTCAGGCGGCGGACGGGACGGTGACGGCGTTCGCGTTCCAGAATCCGGGAATCTTCGGCGGGATCGTGATGGGGCTGCTGTCCGCTTTCTTCTGGCGGCGTTTCCACCGTACGAGGCTGGTGGACTGGCTCGGTTTCTTCAACGGGCGGCGGCTGGTGCCGATCATCATGGCGTTCGTGGCGATCCTGTTCGCGGCGCTGTGCCTGTGGGTCTGGCCGCCGATCGGCCGGGGCCTGGAGGGCTTCAGCAACTGGCTGAGCGCTGCCGGGGCGTGGGGCGCGGGTGTCTTCGGGCTGGCGAACCGGGCGCTGCTGGTGATCGGCCTGCACCAGTTCCTGAACGTGCCGATCTGGTTCCAGTTCGGCAGTTACACGAAGCCGGACGGGACGGTGGTGCACGGTGACATCAACATGTTCCTGGCGGGCGACCCGCATGCGGGGCAGTTCACCTCGGGTTTCTTCCCGATCATGATGTTCGCGTTGCCGGCGGCGGCGCTGGCGATCACGCACACGGCGCGGCCGGACCGCCGCAAGGAGGTCGGCGGGCTGATGCTGTCGGTGGCGCTGACGTCGTTCGTCACGGGGATCACCGAGCCGCTGGAGTACTCGTTCCTGTTCATCGCCCCGGTGCTGTACGCGGTGCACGCGGTGCTGACGGGGGTGTCGATGGCGGTGACCTGGGCGCTGGGTGTGCACGACGGGTTCAGCTTCTCGGCGGGGCTGATCGATTACGTCATCAACTGGAACCTGGCGACCCGGCCGTGGGCGATCGTGCCGATCGGGCTGTGCTTCGCCGTCGTCTATTACGCGGTCTTCCGATTTGCCATCAGGAAGTTCGATCTGAAGACTCCTGGGCGGGAGCCCGAGGAGGAGGTCGAGGACGTCACGCAGGCCTGAGGGTCAAACCGGTGCGAAAGCGGCCTGTGCCGGCCGGTGGGATTCCGTACGGCGTGTAGCGGTTCGGTCGCATTTTCGCGGGTTCCTTACGCCACCTTCATCGTGCTACAACAGGTCTACACCACTGAGTGGTGTAGACCACCACCCGATGGAGGACGGACGTTATGAGCACCGCCACCGCCGAGACGACGGCGGCACCCGCGAAGAAGCGGGGATCAGGCCTGTTCCAGGGCCTGCAGAAGGTCGGCCGAAGCCTGCAGCTGCCGATCGCCGTGCTGCCGGCGGCCGGCATCATGGTCCGGCTGGGCCAGGATGACATCTTCGGCAAGGACGGCCTGGGCTGGGACAAGGTCGCCGCTGTGTTCAACAACGCGGGCGGCGCGCTGACCGGCTCCCTGCCGATCCTCTTCTGCATCGGTGTGGCCATCGGTTTCGCCAAGAAGTCGGACGGTTCGACCGCGCTGGCCGCGGTGGTGGGCTTCCTCGTCTACAGCAAGGTCCTCGAGGCCTTCCCCCTCACCGAGCAGCACATCGAGAAGGGGAAGATAGTCGAGGCCACCTACAACAACCCGGGTGTGCTCGGCGGCATCATCATGGGCCTGCTGGCCGCCGTGCTGTGGCAGCGCTTCCACCGCACGAAGCTGGTCGACTGGCTCGGCTTCTTCAACGGCCGCCGTCTGGTGCCGATCATCATGGCCTTCGTCGGCATCGTGGTGGGTGTCGTCTTCGCCCTGATCTGGAAGCCGATCGGCACCGGCATCACCGACTTCGGCGACTGGATGACCGGGCTGGGCTCGGGCGGCGCCGCCCTCTTCGGCGGCGTGAACCGCGCGCTGATCCCGGTCGGCATGCACCAGTTCGTGAACACGGTCTCCTGGTTCCAGCTCGGCAGCTTCACCGACGCCTCCGGCCAGGTCTGGCAGGGCGACATCCCGCGCTTCCTGCACGGCGACCCGTCCGCCGGTCTCTTCCAGTCCGGCTTCTTCCCGATCATGATGTTCGGCCTGCCGGCCGCCGCGCTCGCCATCGCGCACTGCGCCCGTCCCGAGCGCCGCAAGGTCGTGCTCGGCATGATGCTCTCGCTGGCCGCGACCTCGTTCGTCACCGGTGTCACCGAGCCGATCGAGTTCTCCTTCATGTTCATCGCGCCGGTCCTGTACGTGCTGCACGCCGTGCTCACCGCCGCGTCGATGGCCATCACCTGGGGCCTGGGCGTGCACGACGGCTTCAACTTCTCCGCCGGCTTCATCGACTACGCGCTGAACTGGCACCTGGCGTCGAAGCCATGGCTGATCATCCCGATCGGACTGGTCTTCGCGGTCATCTACTACGTGACCTTCCGCTTCGCCATCATCAAGTTCAACCTCCCCACCCCGGGCCGCGAGCCCGAGGAGGAGGTGGAGGACCTCACCAAGGCGTGAGCCCTCCCCCGGAACGTCACGAGCCCCCCGAGCCGCTGCTCGGGGGGCTTCGTCGTGCGTCGTCGTACGGGCGGGCGCCTCAGATCTCGTACGTCGCTCCGGCCGCCGCCAGCTCCACCGGACCGTCGTAGACGGCGCGGGCGTCGGTGAGGTTGATCTGGGGGTCGGTCCACGGGGGGATGTGGGTGAGGACGAGGCGGCGGGCGCGGGCGCGGGCGGCGGCCTCGCCGGCCTCGCGGCCGTTGAGGTGGAGGTCGGGGATGTCCTCCTTGCCGTCCGTGAAAGCCGCCTCGCACAGGAACAGGTCGGCGTCCCGGGCGAGTTCCTCCAGCGCGTCGCTGGTGCCGGTGTCGCCGGAGTACGTCAGCGTCCGGCCGCCGTGTTCGAGGCGGATGGCGTACGCCTCCACGGGGTGGGCCACCCGCTCGGTGTGCACGGTGAAGGGGCCGATGTCGAAGGTGCCCGGCTTGACCGTGTGGAAGTCGAAGACCTCGCTCATCGAGGAGGCGGAGGGGGTGTCGGCGTAGGCCGTGGTGAGCCGGTGCTCGGTGCCCTCGGGGCCGTGGACCGGCAGCGGGGCGCAGCGTCCGCCCTCGTGCCGGTAGTAGCGCGCGACGAAGTAGGCGCACATGTCGATGCAGTGGTCGACGTGCAGGTGGCTCAGGAAGATCGCGTCGAGGTCGTAGAGACCGCAGTGGCGCTGCAACTCGCCCAGGGCGCCGTTGCCCATGTCGAGGAGCAGCCGGAAGCCGTCGGCCTCTACGAGGTAGCTCGAGCAGGCCGATTCCGCGGACGGGAACGACCCCGAGCAGCCGACGACGGTGAGCTTCATGGAGCAGAAACCTCCGCTGGCGGGGAAGATACAGAAGGTGACGGGGGTCGTGCGGTCCGTCGAGCGTAAGGCGCGAAACGGCGGGTCGCTCCTTCGGCAAGGTCGGTTGTGGGCGAACTCACCTGTGGTGTCACCGGTTCGGCTGGACGTGGGGCGCATGAGGTGTGGAAGAGGGCGCGCACGGACGGTCGTGCGCCGGTAACGTCGTCCTTATGGACACGTCCTGGTGGCTGGCGCTCGCGGCGGTGGTGCTGTTGGCGCTCGTCGCCACGCTCGTCGACGGGTGGGGCCGGCGTCCCGCGGGGCGCCGGACGCGTCCGCCGGGGCGTCCGGAGGGGCGCGGGGAGCGGGGTGCCGGCGCGCGTCCGCAGCCGGCGGAGATCTGGTGGGCGAACGTGCCCTACGAGGAGGGTCCCGGGTCGAAGGACCGTCCCTGTCTGGTGCTGTCGGTGCACGGCAAGCGGGCCCGGGTCGCCAAGATCACCAGCAGGTACCACGACGAGCGGGCCGGGGTGATCCCGTTGCCGCCGGGCTCGGTGGGGGACGCGCAGGGGCGGACGAGCTTCCTGGAGACCGACGAGGTGCGGGAGGTGCCGGTGTGGGACTTCCGTCGCCGGGTGGGGGTCGTGGACCCGGTGCTCTGGGACCAGGTGCGCTACCTGGCCGGGTGAGTCGGTCCGCCGGGGCCGCCCGTACGCCCTGGCCGCCGGGTGCGCCTGTCATGGCCGTGCGACCCGCACGGTGACCGTCCACTCCTGGATGCCCTTGCAGGAGATCCTGCCGGGGGCGGTGGCGCACAGCGGGCGGGACGAGGTGAGGCGGGCGGTGCCGGGGGTGGTGGCGGTGTAGGCGGCGAGGGCGTCGCCGGGCAGGATCACGATGCCGGCGTCGGCGCCCTTGAGCGCGGTGCCGGTGGCCTTGACCGGGGTCCAGGGGCGTTCCTCGGTGCCGTCGAGGGTCAGGCGCAGGTAGCCGCCGACGGTGAGGCAGAGGGTGCGGCCGGAGTCGGCGGCGGTGAGGTCGGCGTGGGCGGTGCAGCCGGGCGGGGACGGCTGGGAGGCGGACGTGGGACCCGCAGTTCCCCCTGTGCCTGCTGTTCCCGCAGTTCCCGCTGTGCCCTTGCCGTCCTGCTGGGTGCTGCCGCAGCCGAGGAGGAGCAGGGCGGCTGCCGCCGCGCCCGCGGTCGCGGTGGTGGTGCGGTGGTGCGTCGTACGGCGCATGGGGCGTCCGCCTTTCCGCAGTCCCGTTCCGGGTGCCCGGTGTCCCGGGGCCCAGTGCCCTGGTGCCGATGTGACGTTCCTCCAGCACATCAGGATCCCCGCGCCCGCGCACGCCGGGACCCCGGCCGGTGTTCCGGCCGGGGTCGCGGTGTGCGGGAGGGGCGGGGCGGGTCAGCCGGTCGTCAGGGCCGTGTCGTCGACGACGAAGCTGGTCTGGAGGGAGGAGTCCTCCGTGCCGCTGAACTTCAGGGTGACGGTGGAGCCCGCCAGGCTGGAGAGGTCGACGGTCTTCTGGGCGTAACCGGAAACCGCGTTGGCGTTGGAGTACGTCGCCAGGGTCTTCGATCCCGCGGTCACCGTCAGCTTGTCGTAGGCGGTGCTGCCGCTCTCGGAGGTGTCGATGTGCAGGTAGAAGGTAAGGGTGGCCTTGCAGCCGGTCGGGATGGTCACCGACTGGGAGAGGCTGTCGGTGTGCGAGGTGCCGTACCCGTCGAGCCACGCCTTGTAGGAGCCGCTGTGGGCGGGCTCGCCGCTGTCGGTGGTGATGACGCCGTTGGAGGCGGTCCAGGCGGTGTTGCCGGACTCGAAGCCCGGGTTGCCGAGCAGCTGCGCCCCGGTGCAGGTGCCGCCGGAGGTGCCGATCGTCCAGGTGAAGGAGGTGGAGCCGGAGGCGCCGGTGGAGTCCTTCGCGGTGACGGTGACCTGGTAGGTGCCGGCGGTGGTGGCGGTGCCGCTGATCAGGCCGGTGGAGCTGTTGATGGACAGGCCGGTGGGCAGGCCGGTGGCGCTGTAGGTGAGGGCCGCGCCCGCGCTGTCGGTGGCCTTGATCTGCAGGCCGGCCGAGCCGCCGGTGGTGGTGGACTGGCTGCCGGGGTTGGTGACGCTCACGGTGTTGCCGGTGCCGCCGCCGCCCGTGGTGAAGGCGGCGGTGCCGTTCGGGGTGCCCCAGCCGGTCGGGCCGTCGTAGCCGGCGGCCGCCTTGCAGAAGTACGCGGTGGAGCAGGAGCCGTTGGAGCCGCTGGTCACGTCGTACAGGTTGCCGGTGTGGCTGTAGGGGTACTTCGCCGGGTAGTCGCTGCCGCCCGGCGTGCCCGCCAGGGCGTAGACGCCGGCGATGATCGGGGCGGAGGCGCTGGTGCCGCCGTAGACGGCCCAGCCGCTGCCGCCGTAGGTGTCGTAGACGGCGACGCCGGTGGCCGGGTCGGCGACGGCGGAGACGTCGGCCTCCATGCGCTTGGAGCAGCCGGTGTCGGTCTGCCAGCTCGGCTTCGGGTCGTAGGCGGAGCAGCCGGAGCCGGTGCCCTCGGTGGAGTTGGTGTTCCACACGCTCTCGCTCCAGCCGCGGGAGTTGGACGCGGTGGTGAGCGCGGTGCCGCCGACGGCGGTCACGTACTGGGAGGTCGCGGGGTATTCGGCGCCGTAGCCGGAGTCGCCCGCGGAGACGGTGATCGCGACGCCGGGGTGCTTGAAGTACTGGGTGTCCTCGGTGGTCTGGGAGGACGCCTCGGAGCCGCCCCAGCTGTTGGAGACGAACTTGGCGCCGAGCGAGACGGCCTCGTTCTCGGCTGTGCCGAGGTCGGTGTCGTTCGCGGAGTTCGCCTCGACCAGGATGATGCTGCAGTTCGGGCAGACCGCGCTGACCATGTCGAGGTCGAGCGCCTCCTCACCGGCCCAGCCGCTGTCGTTGGTCGGCAGGGAGGTGGTGGAGCCGGTCTGGCTGACCTGCTTGAAGCAGCCGTTGGCCTTGGTGCAGGCCGACAGGCCGTACGTCGAGCGGTAGGTGGCCAGGTCGGATTCGGCGTTGGGGTCGTTGTAGGCGTCGACCACCGCGACCGTCAGGCCGGAGCCGCCGGTGCTGGGCAGGTTGTAGGCGCTGTGCAGGTTGGCCGGGGAGAGGCCGGAGGGTGCGGCGGCGGCGAGCGCGGAGGCGAGCCGCTGTTTGATGTCGGTGCGGCGCTGGGCGAAGCAGGAGGCCTCGCCGGGCCGGGCGTCGGCGCACAGCCGGGTCGTGGGCACCTTCTGGCCGGCCGTGCCGGTGGTGTGGAAGGTCTGCCGCTCCGGGGCGGTGAGGGCCCGCGCGTTCTGGGCGGCCTTGGTGGTGTGCGGGTGCGCGGCGGCGGGCTGGGCCGCCCCGGCGGTCGGTGCCGCGACGAACCCGGCGACGGTGAGGGCGAGGGCGGGGAAGGCGACGGTGAGGAGTCGGCGCGGACTCCGTCTCCGGCTGCTCGGGCGTGACTCACGCATGGGGTACTGCCTCCGTTGACGTGGGGGTGCGCACTGGTCGGGCAGCCCGTGACGCGGGTCGCGGCGGCGGAACCGCGCAGTCATGAGCATGACATTCCACACTCCGCACACCACGTGATCGTGGCATGACAGGGTGCGCCGAGAACGTAGCCCCGCGCGGCCGGGACGCGGCAGTACCCGGAGGGAATTCTTTGCCCCTCCATAGGATGAGATTGGCCCCCTCGTGGGAGGGGGCTGGGACGTGCTTGAGGCGGCCGGACCGGTCAGGCCCAGAGCTGGCCGTGGAGCGTGGCGATGGCCTCCTCCGTGGTGGCCGCCGTGTAGACGCCGGTGGACAGGTACTTCCAGCCGCCGTCGGCGACGACGAAGACGATGTCGGCGCTCTCCCCCGCCTTGACGGCCTTGCTACCGACGCCGATGGCGGCGTGCAGCGCGGCGCCCGTGGAGACCCCGGCGAAGATCCCCTCCTGCTGGAGGAGTTCACGGGTACGGGTGACGGCGTCGGCGGAGCCGACGGAGAAGCGGGTGGTGAGGACGGAGGCGTCGTACAGCTCGGGGACGAAGCCCTCGTCGAGGTTGCGCAGGCCGTACACCAGGTCGTCGTAGCGCGGTTCGGCGGCGACGATCTTCACGTCCGGCTTGTGCTCGCGCAGGTAGCGGCCGACGCCCATCAGGGTGCCGGTGGTGCCGAGGCCCGCCACGAAATGGGTGACGGAGGGCAGGTCGGCGAGGATCTCCGGGCCGGTGGTCGCGTAGTGCGCGCCGGCGTTGTCGGGGTTGCCGTACTGGTAGAGCATCACCCAGTCGGGATGCTCGGCGGAGAGTTCCTTGGCGACGCGGACGGCGGTGTTGGAGCCGCCCGCCGCCGGGGAGGAGATGATCTCCGCTCCCCACATGCCGAGCAGGTCCCGGCGCTCCTGGGAGGTGTTCTCGGGCATCACGCACACCATGCGGTAGCCCTTGAGCTTGGCCGCCATGGCGAGCGAGATGCCGGTGTTGCCGCTGGTCGGTTCGAGGATCGTGCAGCCCGGCGTGAGACGGCCGTCCTTCTCCGCCTGCTCGATCATGTGCAGGGCGGGGCGGTCCTTGACGGAGCCGGTCGGGTTGCGGTCCTCCAGCTTGGCCCAGATGCGGACGTCGGCGGACGGCGAGAGCCGCGGCAGGCGCACCAGGGGGGTGTTGCCCACCGCGGCCAGCGGGGAGTCGTAGCGCATCGCTGCTCAGCGGCCGATCAGCGCATCCCGCCGGCGACGGCCGGCAGGATCGTCACGTTGTCGCCGTCGGCGAGCTTGGTCTTGATGCCGTCCAGGAAGCGGACGTCCTCGTCGTTGAGGTAGACGTTGACGAAGCGGCGCAGCTGGTCACCGTCCACGATGCGGGCCTGGATGCCCGGGTGGCGGGCTTCGAGGTCGGCGAAGAGCGCGGCGAGCGTGTCCCCGGTGCCCTCCACCGCCTTCTGCCCGTCGGTGTAGGTGCGGAGGATGGTCGGGATGCGGACCTCGATGGCCATGGGTGCGGGCTCCTGTCAGGAAGGTGTCGTCGGATCGGGGGGCGCGCGTCGTGAGTGCCCCCAGGCGTTGGCCCCTGGGGGAGCGCCGCGGCTCAGGGCCGTACGGCGGCGGCAGGGAACGTCAACAGATGGCGCTGTTCAACCTGCACAGGTCGACGTGCAGCCGCGCCACGAGCAGCGTGCCCGGGATGTCGTCGCTCACGTCGTGAAGAACCATGGGCTCATCGTATCGATTCCCCATCCGGTCCCTGGAATGTGATCTCGCCCTTCGGACGGATTCCATCCGCGGTACGAGATGGAGGCGGGGTCGGGACGAGGTGGGGACGGGACGGGGGCCGGTTCAGTACGCCTCCACGACCTTGACCTCCTCCTCCGTGACCTCGCCCTCGACGATGCGGAACGAGCGGAACTGGAACTCGCCCGCGCCGTCGGTGTCGGCGGTGGAGACCAGGACGTAGTGGGCGCCGGGCTCGTTGGCGTAGGAGATGTCGGTGCGGGAGGGGTGGGCCTCGGTCGCCGTGTGGGAGTGGTAGATGATCACCGGCTCCTCGTCGCGGTCGTCCATCTCGCGGTAGAGCTTGAGCAGGTCCTGCGAGTCGAACTCGTAGAAGGTGGGCGAGCGGGCCGCGTTCAGCATGGGGATGAACCGCTCGGGGCGGCCGGCGCCGACGGGTCCGGCGACCACGCCGCACGCCTCGTCGGGGTGGTCCGCGCGCGCGTGGGCGACGATCTGGTCGTAGAGCGACTGGGTGATGGTCAGCATGGGCCAAAGGATAGACAGAGGGGCCGCTCCGTACCGGGGAGTGGTACGGAACGGCCCACATGGCGGACGTCCTGGGCGGCTGCCGGAGCGGGTCCCACGAGAATCCGCTCCGGCCGGACGTCCGGGTCCGGTGCCGGTCAGCGCCTGCGGAAGGCGGCGGCCTCCGGGTTGCGGCGCTTGAGCACCAGGTAGGCGACGGCGAGGATCAGGCCCCACAGCGGCGCGCAGTACAGCGAGACACGGGCGTCCTTGTCGATGCCCATCAGCACGATCACCATGCCGATGAAGGCGAGCGCGAACCAGCTGGCGTACGGGGCGCCGGGGGCGCGGAACTCCGACTTGGGCAGCTCCCCGCGGTCGGACTTGGCGCGGTAGCGGATCTGGCAGACCAGGATGACGATCCAGGCCCACATGCCGGAGATGGTCGCGAAGGAGACGACGTAGTCGAACGCCTTGCCCGGCCACTGGTAGTTGATCCACACGCCGACCAGCATCAGCGCGGCGGAGAACGTGGTCCCCACCAGCGGGGTGCCGCTGCGGGTCAGCTTGGTGAAGAACTGCGGGCCCTGGCTGTTGAGCGCCAGGTCGCGCAGCATGCGGCCGGTGGAGTACATGCCGGAGTTGCAGGAGGACAGGGCGGCGGTGAGGACGACGAAGTTGACGATGCCGGCGCCCGCGGGCAGGCCCATCTTCTCGAAGGCGACCACGAACGGGCTCGCGCCCGCGTGGAAGCTCGTCCAGGGCACGACCGACAGGATCATGATCAGCGCGCCGATGTAGAACACGGCGATGCGCCACGGCACGGTGTTGATCGCCCGGGGCAGCACGGTCTTGGGGTCCTTCGACTCGCCCGCGGTCACGCCGACCAGCTCGACGGCGAGGAAGGCGAACATGACCATCTGGAGGGTCATCAGGGTGTTGCCGACGCCGTGCGGGAAGAAGCCGCCCTCGTTCCACAGGTGCGAGACGGACGCGGTGTCACCGGCGTCGGAGAAGCCGACGGTCAGGATGCCCGCGCAGATCAGGATCATGCCGATGATCGCGGTGACCTTGACCATGGAGAACCAGAACTCCAGCTCGCCGAAGAGCTTCACGGAGATCAGGTTGGCCCCGTAGAGCACGAGGGTGAAGATCAGGGCCGAGACCCACTGCGGGATGTCGAACCAGTACGTCATGTACGCGGCCGCGGCGGTGACCTCGGTGATGCCGGTGACGACCCAGAACAGCCAGTACGTCCAGCCGGTCACGAAGCCCGCGAAGGGGCCGATGAACTCGCGGGCGTACTCCGAGAAGGAACCGGAGACCGGGCGGTACATCAGCAGCTCGCCGAGCGCCCGCATGATGAGGAAGATGACGAAGCCGGCCACCGCGTAGGCCAGGATCAGGCTGGGTCCGGCCTTGGAGATGCCCTTGCCCGCCCCGAGGAACAGGCCGGTGCCGATGGCGCCGCCGATGGCGATCATCTGGATCTGCCGGGCGCCGAGGCCGCGCTGGTAGCCCTCGCCGCCTTCCACGGCCTCTTTGCCGTCGTGTTCGTGCTCGACCTGCGCTGAGGTCATGTGTCGTGCGCCTTTCTCCATGCCGACCCGGGCCGTCTGTCGGCCGCGGATCGGGTCTCGATCCCCCCGGACTGAAATGGAGTGAGCGGGCTCGGGTGTCACCGGTCTCGCTCATGCCTGGCCGGCGGTTGCCGGCTCGGTGGCGCACCCGGGCGAACGTGGGTGGTGTTCGCCGGGCGGTCGTGAAGATTTATCACG
This sequence comes from Streptomyces sp. NPDC021356, assembly GCF_040641015.1. Lineage (NCBI taxonomy): Bacteria > Bacillati > Actinomycetota > Actinomycetes > Kitasatosporales > Streptomycetaceae > Streptomyces > Streptomyces sp. NPDC021356. The sequence continues at coordinate 74,944 of NZ_JBFACU010000017.1, forward strand.
GCCGCAACACTGATCGCAGGGTGAGCTGTGGCACACGGCACAGAGAGAGACCGGGAGAATCGGACGAAACGCACTCAATCGGCTGATAAATCTGGGCCGTATTGACGCGATCGTTATGCGGATTTGAGCGTCCTCTGAGCGAACGCCGAATCCGTACGGACCGATGCAATCAGGGCATCAGAGTGGAGACGAGGGTCTCCTGGAGGCCGCCCAGCCACAGGTACGCCATCACCATCGGCTTGCGCGGGTCCTCGTCGGGCAGCCGGAAGAGGTCGTCCGCGTCGTCCTCGTCATCGATCTCCAGCCGGGAGCCGATGGCCAGGCGGAGGTCGTTCAGGGCGCCGAGCCAGCGCCGGGACTCCGCCTGCGACAGCTTCAGCACGGCCCCGCCCTCGCCGACCGAGGACAGCTCGTTGAGCGAGTGGATCACCGCGAGGGCGTTCTCCCGCTTGCCCGCGCGCAGGTCGTTCTCGGTGTAGCGGCGGAACTCGGAGGCGTGCGCCCGCTGCTCGGCGGCCTCCTCGGGACTGCCCGGCAGCTGCTCGGGGTCGCCGTAGGCGTCCGGGAAGAGCCTTTTGAGCACCGGGTCGGCGGGCGGCTCGCTCGGGCCCTCGGCGAACAGCTCGGCGAGCGGGTCGGCGGGCTTCTCGTCCTCCGCCGGGCCGGGGCCGATCAGTTCCAGGAGCTGCACGGCCAGCGAGCGGATGATGGAGATCTCGACGTCGTCGAGGGCGACGGCCGCGCCGCCGCCGGGGAGCGGTTCGAAGTGTCCAGGCATGGAGAGGATTCGCTGCTTCCGGTCCGGGCTTCGTCGGCGCTGCGCGCCGCCTGCCACTTGGCTACTTGCGGTCCTGCTGGAGAGTGGCCCACAGACCGTAGCCGTGCATGGCCTGAACGTCCCGTTCCATCTCCTCGCGGCTGCCGCTGGAGACGACCGCCCGGCCTTTGTGGTGGACGTCGAGCATGAGCTTGGTGGCCTTGTCCTTCGAGTACCCGAAGTACGTCTGGAAGACATAGGTGACGTAGCTCATCAGATTGACGGGGTCGTTGTGGACGATCGTCACCCAGGGGACGTCGGGCTCGGGTACGGCGAAGACCTCTTCCGCCGGCTCTGTCTTCTCGATCTCGATGGGTGCGGCTGCCGTCACATGGCCCATGCTGCCACTACAGGGGGGTGGGAGCACAAATGAGCAGGCCGCACGAGCAGGGCGCACCCCTAAATCGTCAGACTGACGAAATGGGAGTACGATCGTCGGTCATGAACACAGCGGACCTTGGGCTGCCGGTGGACGTTCCCTCGACGGCGCTCTTCACCGACCACTACGAGCTGACGATGCTGCAGGCCGCCCTGCGGGCCGGTACTGCCGAGCGGCGCAGTGTCTTCGAGGTCTTCACCAGGCGGCTGCCCGAGGGGCGCCGCTACGGCGTCGTGGCCGGAACCGGCCGGGTGCTGGACGCGGTGGAGAACTTCCGCTTCGACGCGGACGTCCTCGGCTTCCTGCGCGAGCGGCGGGTCGTGGACGAGCCGACCCTGCGGTGGCTGGCCGACTACCGCTTCAGCGGCGACATCTGGGGCTACCCCGAGGGCGAGGTCTACTTCCCCGGCTCGCCGATCATGCGGGTGGAGGGGTCGTTCGGCGAGTGCGTGCTGCTGGAGACCGTGATCCTGTCGATCCTCAACCACGACTCCGCGATCGCCGCCGCCGCCTCCCGGATGTCCTCGGCCGCCGGCGAGCGCCCGCTGATCGAGATGGGCGCCCGCCGCACCCACGAGCTGGCCGCGGTCGCCGCCTCCCGGGCCGCCTACGTCGGCGGCTTCGCCACCACCTCCGACCTGGCCGCCGGCTTCCGCTACAACATCCCCACCGTCGGCACCTCGGCCCACGCCTTCACCCTGCTGCACGACCACGAGCGCGACGCCTTCCAGGCGCAGGTGGACTCGCTGGGCCGGGACACGACGCTGCTGGTGGACACCTACGACGTCGCCGAGGCCGTCCGCACGGCCGTGGAGGTCGCCGGGCCCGAGCTGGGCGCGGTGCGCATCGACTCCGGCGACCTGCTGCTGGTCGCGCACCGGGTGCGGCAGCAGCTGGACGAGCTGGGCGCCCGGGACACGAAGATCGTCGTGACCTCGGACCTCGACGAATACGCCATCGCCTCGCTCGCCGCGGCGCCCGTGGACGCGTACGGCGTCGGCACCCAGCTGGTCACCGGGTCCGGGCACCCGACCTGCTCCATGGTCTACAAGCTGGTCGCCCGCGCCGGGTCCGCCGACCCGCGGGCCCCGCTGACGCCGGTGGCGAAGAAGTCCAGCGGCGGCAAGACCTCCATCGGCGGCCGCAAGTGGGCGGCGCGCCGCCTGGACGCCCACGGGATCGCGGAGACCGAGGTGGTGGGCACCGGCGCCGTGCCCACCGACCTGGCCGACCGGCAGTTGCAGGTCGAGCTGGTCAAGGGCGGCGAGGTCGTCGGCCGCGAGCCGCTGGACGTCGTACGGGACCGGCACGTCGCGGTCCGCGCCGGGCTGCCGCTGTCGGCCACACAGCTCTCGCGCGGGGAACCCGTGCTCGCGACGGAGTACGTCACCGAGCGCTCGGGTAACTAGCTCGCTAGTTCCTGTCCCCAGTTCCTGAGTTCCTGTCCCCAGTTCCTGTCCGAGCCGGCATCCGCCCCGACCGCCCGACCGCCCGCTGACCCCAGAGCCGAAGGACACCCGCCATGCGCCGCGCCTTGATCGTCGTCGATGTGCAGAACGACTTCTGCGAGGGGGGCAGCCTCGCGGTGGCCGGCGGCGCCGACGTGGCCGCCGCGATCACCGAACTGATCGGACAGGCCCCGGCCGGTTACCGGCACGTGGTGGCCACCCGCGACCACCACATCGCGCCCGGCGGCCACTTCGCCGACGAACCCGACTACGTCCACTCCTGGCCCGCGCACTGCGTCGCGGGCACGGAAGGTGTGGGCTTCCACCCGAACTTCGCGCCCGCCGTCGCCTCCGGCGCGATCGACGCCGTCTTCGACAAGGGCGCCTACTCCGCCGCGTACAGCGGTTTCGAGGGCTGCGACGAGAACGGCGTGGCCCTGGCCGACTGGCTGCGGGCCAGGGAGATCGACGAGGTCGACGTGGTCGGGATCGCCACCGACCACTGTGTGCGGGCCACCGCGCTGGACGCGGCGCGGGAGGGTTTCCGCACCCACGTCCTGCTCGACCTCACCGCCGGGGTGGCCGCGCAGACCACCGAGCGGGCGCTGGAGGAGCTGCGGCAGGCGGGCGTCGAGCTGACCGGCAAGCCCGTCGTCGCCTGAGACCGCTCGCGCCGCTCGGCCGGGTCACGCCTGGGCCGGGGTGCGGCGGCGCAGCAGGGCCCTGATCGGGTGCCACAGCTCCGGGGGGCCGACGGGGACGCCGCCGACAGCGTTGTCGGGTGACGTGCGCCAGATGAGGCCGTCGGGGTGGTGCAGGACCGCCGTGATCTCGTCGGGGCTGGGCGGGGCGGTGTTGCCCCGCAGGTAGACGGCGCGCAGGCCCAGGTTCCGCAGCCGGGTCAGGGCGCGGGCGCGGTTGTGCGCGTGCACGAGCACGCGGACGCCGCCGGGGCCGTCGGGGGCGGGGCTGGGCAGGTTGAGGGCCACCACGACGGTGCCGTTCGGCAGCTTGCTGAAACCTCCTGCGGCCATGCGGTCACTTCCCCGTTCCGGTCGGTGTCAATAAGAGCGTCACAGCAGGCACCTAAACACGATCGGCGGCAACCCGCCAGGGGGTTGCCGCCGATACGTGTTTGACCTGCGCTTTTTACCTTTACTTCACCGCACGGCCGACTTCGAGCTCGATCGTGGAGCCGTCGTGGGCCTCCTTGGTGATCTCGATCCGGGTGTTGGTGTCAGTGATCTTGACACCGCCGGCCGGGTTCGCCGGGTCGTAGTACGTGCTGGTGTGGTCGTTGAAGACCGGCACGCCCTTCGACGACTTGATCCGGGTGGTGACGTCCGCCTTGTGCAGGGTGATGCCGTCGGTGCGGTAGCGGCTGAACGGCGAGTCGTAGGCCTGGACGCGGTTGCGCATCAGGGTGCCGTCGGACCACTTCAGCGCGGTCGGGTGCGAGTCGATCGGGAGGATCAGACCGGTGCCCGGGTGGACGCTGGTGTTGTTGTCCGCCTGGGAGGTGTCGTACTTCCAGATCAGCAGGCCGTTCTGGTACGGGTAGTGCTCCACCCAGTCGGGGCGCTTGGCCGAACCGAAGTTGTACGGGCCGGTCTTCAGCGTGGTGTCGTACGAGGCGTACTGGCGGTTCTCCGCGATGTAGTACTGCTCGTAGTCCTTGGTGAAGGACGCGCCGATGCGGGAGAAGCCGTTCGCCGTCCAGGCCGGGTCCGCGGTCTCGGCGTTGTCCGAGAAGAGCGCCGAGCCGTCGGCGGTCACCGTGATCTCGTCGGCCGCGAAGCCCTTGAGCGCCGCGCCGCCGTCCGTCTGGTAGCGGAAGCGGAGCTGGATCTTCTTGCCCGCGTAGGCGTCCAGCGGGTACGACAGCTTCTTGTAGGCTTCGACGGAACCGGTCAGGGCCGGCTTGTCGCTGCCGTCACGCGGGATGGCCTGGCCGTCCGCGGTGCCGTCCAGGGCGGTCCAGTTGGCGCCGCCGTCGGTGGAGACCTCGGTGTAGAGGAAGTCGTAGTTGGCCTCGATGTCGTACCAGCCGTCGAGGGTGAGGGCGGCCGACTTCCTGCCGGTGAGGTCGACGGACCGGGTCAGGGTGTTCTTCAGGTCGTCGCCGCTGCCGCTCCACCACTGGGTGGCGCCCTGGGCCGGGGCGACCACGGTGGTGGTGACCGCCTTGTCGGGGAGGGTGACCACGACGGCCTGCCGGTACTTGGTGTTGTACTCGGACAGACCCAGCTTGTGCCAGGACTTCACACCGGCCTTGGCGGTGTCGAAGTTCAGCCAGCCCAGCCGCATCTTGTCCCAGGCGTTCATGTCGCCGGGCAGGTCGCCGATGGCGTCCTCGCCGCGGCCGAGCCAGGAACCGGAGGACATCAGCGTCCAGAACCCGGTGGAGTTCTCGCCGCCCGCGGTGTCGTACTCGTCGGGCAGGCCGAGGTCGTGGCCGTACTCGTGGGCGAAGACTCCGAGTCCGCCGTTCTCCGGCTGGATGGTGTAGTCGCCGACCCAGACGCCGGTGTCGCCGATCTGCGTGCCGCCGAGCTTGTTGTCCGACGGGCCGGTGGAGCCGGCGTCGGTGCCGAAGGCGTACCAGCGGTGCGCCCAGATCGCGTCGGTGCCCTGGACCCCGCCGCCCGCGGACTCGTCCTCGCCGGCGTGCACGATCTGGAAGTGGTCGATGTAGCCGTCGGGCTCGTTGAAGTTGCCGTCGCCGTCGTAGTCGTAGCGGTCCCACTGGTCGTACCGGGCCAGGTCCGCCTTGATGGCGGCGTCCGACTTGCCGGCGGCCTTCTGCTGGGCGACCCAGGCGCTGACGCCGTCGCTGACGACGTTCCACACGCTGGAGCAGTTGGTGGAGCCGCAGTAGTTGGAGCCGTAACGGGCCTCGTTGTAGGGGACCTTGACCCAGTCGGCCACCTCGCCGTCGACCGAGTAGCGGCCCGAGGACTGCTTCTCGTAGTACTTCTTGACCGACTCGGTGTTCTTGCCGGTGCCGAAGTACAGGTCCTGGAAGTGCTTCTGGTCGTAGTCCTTCTGCCAGGCCGTCGAGTTGTCCTTCTTGCGGTCCGGCGCGGCTATCTGGTTGTGCAGCGGCCCGGGGGTGCCGCCGAACTTCGGGTCCGTCTTGTCGCCGAACTCGACCAGGATGGTGAAGATCTTGTCGGTCTTCTCGCGGCCCAGCTCGACGTACTTGGTGTCGCCCTTCTTGCCCTTGAGGCCGACGACCTTGGAGCCGTTGCGGTCCTGGACCTTGGCCTCGCCGGAGATGACCCGGCTCAGGGCCTCCTGGCGCTGGGCGTCCTGGGTCTTGCTCAGCGGGCCGTCGAGGTTGTGCTCGTGCTGCCCGGCCGGCTGCGGGTCGTGCCGGTTCACGGTGGCCGAGCCGGCCGTGGTGGCGGCCTCGGCGACGGCGAACGTCGAGAACGTGGCGGTGGCCGCCGCGAGCGCGACACCGATCGCGGCCGCTCTGAACGTCCAGGGTCTACTGGTCACTTGCTGTCCTCCCCTGACGCGCCCGTACGCGCGGAAGGGGGGTCTCTGAGGCACGAGAAAGTCCGCGCGCGATCAACGCGTGTTAGTCAAGTGACGACATTTGACTAGAGGTTTACGAGAAAAGACAGACCTTGACTTGGACAGTTCAAGTGCACTATGCGGAGCCGACGTCCGCTTTGCGGACGGACCCGGCAGCGGGCACGCCGTGGCCGTGACTCCGTGCGCCCCCCGTGCACCGGCACCGTGGGTTAGGTCACGCTTACCGGCCGTTCCTCGCGGGCATCCAGGGGATTACAGTCGATTGGCGGAACGCCCGGAAGCCGGCGGAAAGCCAGGCCGGCCCGCTGTCGCACCCCCCGAAATCTTCCGAGGACACGATTGCCATGCCTCGTCCGACCGCCGCACAGCTCGCCTACGGTTCCTGCACCGTGATCTGCTCGACGCTCGCCATGCTGCTGCTGTCGCAGACGAGTTCGGGCCTCGGGATCGCTGTCATCGCCCTCGCGGCACTCGCGCTGGGGCTCCTGGTCGCCATGACGGTACCGCTGCCGAAGGCGCGCGCGGCTTCCGGTACGACGACCGGGGCGGTGGCCGGGGACTCCGGGGCGGCAGTCACGGATTCCGGGGCGGCGGTCAGGACTTCCGCGGCGGCGCGGACCGGCGGGCCGGCGCGGGTCGCCGGGCACGCGCGGGTCGCGGCGCGCCGCCGGGAGACCGTCTCCGCCGGTGTCGAGCCGGGGCAGGGCCCGGCCGCGGCCTCCTGACACGGCGCCGGCTCACCTGACCGACCCGGCTGACGCGGCTCACCCGGCTCGCGCGGCTCAACGGCCCGTACTGACCACCACCGTCTTGGCCGCCTTGTCGTGCAGGCCCTGCTTGTAGGGCCGGTCGAAGTAGCTCCAGCCGCCGCAGACCGCGAGCCAGAAGCAGGCGCAGCAGAACCAGAACGGGATCCAGAGCACCGCGGCGCGTGCCAGCGCGGTGGCCGTGGACGGCGTCGATCCGTCGCTCAGTTCCGCCACGCGCATACCCAGCCACTTCTTGCCCAGCGTCTGTCCCGTCCTGGCGATCATGAAGGTGTCGTAGGCGATGTAGAGGACGACGCCGACGACCGACTGCGCGATGGACGTGCCGACCTGGACCTGATCGGCGTTCATCGTGGACTCGTTGACGCGCAGCGCCCAGGTGATCAACCAGACGACGATGCCCACGAGGATCAGATCGATGATCCGGGCGAGGGTGCGCCTGCCGCTCTCCGCGAGCGGGGGCATCCCGGCGAGCGGTTCGTCGGGGGTCGGGCCGCCTCCGTACGGGCCGCCGCCGTAGGGGCCGCCGCCGTAGGGGCCGCCCCCGGACGGACCACCGCCGTACGAGCCGCCGCCGTACGGACCGCCGCCTTCGTGGGGGCCTCCCCCGCCGTACGGATCGCCGCCGCCGCTGTACGGGTTGCCGCCGCCGTACGGGTTGCCGGGGTGCGGGTGGGCTCCGCCGCCCTGCGCGCCGCCGTCCGGTGGCAGTGGCCGGCCGCCGGGCGGGGGTCCGGAGCCGGCGGGCGGTTCGGAGCCGGGGGGCGGTTCGCTGCTCATGCGCCGAGTCGATCCCGAACCCGGCGGGGCCGCATCCGGCGAGCAGCCGTACGGATGACGGCGGGCGCCCGCCGGGATGACGGCCGGCGGCGGTCACCCCGCCACGAAGGTGTGCGCCGCCTTGTCGTGCCAGCACTGGTGCCAGGGCCGGTCGAACACGCACCACAGGACGCCGACGACGCCCACGCCCAGGAGTCCCGGCACGCTGTACACCACCCAGCGGCGCAGGGCCGGAGCGAACGACGGGGGCTCGTGCCCCTCGATGTCCCGCACCTGCAGACCGCACAGCTTCTTGCCCAGGGTGCGGCCCCACTTGGCGGTGGGCAGCACTTCGTACAGGACGCCGACGAGCAGCAGGACGGCGAGGACGATGCCGAGGTACGCCGCCGTCGTGCCGTCCAGCAGCCAGACCGTGACCGTACGGCCGGAGAGCTTGGCCGCGTCGATCTTCTCGTCGACGTGGTCGGCCGCCTTGGTGCCCAGTGGTACGGCGGCCACGGCCGTGACGCCCGCGAGGACCACGGTGTCGACGAGGCGGGCCGCCAGCCGCTTGCCCAGGCCGGCGGGGCGGGCCTGTGCCTGTCTCCGGGCCGCGGCCTGGAAGAGGTCCTCGACCGGCGGCTTCCAGGGCACGACGGGCTGCTCGTCGGGCGCTGCCGGGCCCGCGCCTGCGGCCGCACCCGCGGCGGCGCCCGCACCGGCTCCCGCGAGCTGGTGCACCTGCTGGGCCCAGGAGGACTGGCCGCCGCCGGGGCCGCTGGTCACGGGCGCGGGCGGGGATCCGGGCATCCCGGCGCCGGGCCGGGGCGCGGCGGACTGCTGCGGCAGCGGGGCGGGGCCGGGAGCGGGAGCGGGAAGGGGGGCGGAAGCAGGACCGGAAGCAGGCGAGGGGGCCGCGGCCGCGGGGGGCGTCGGGGTCCCGGCCACCGGCTGCCCCGGGGTGCCGCCGCCCTGGGCGGGCCCCTGGTGCCGCGCTTGCCCCGGGAACTGGCCCTGCACGGGGCCGGGCGCCTGCGGCTGGGGGTACGGCTGGGCCTGGGCGTGCCCCTGCGCGTGCACCGGGCCCTGGGCCTGGCCCGGACCCTGTCCCTGGGCCTGTGCCTGGCCCTGGACCTGTCCTTGTGCTTGTCCCTGCCCTTGGGCCTGACCCGGGCCCTGACCCTGCGTTTGCGGCTGGGGCGCTGACGCGCGGGCCGCGGCTGCCTTCCCGGTGCCGAAGCCGGGCCCGCCGGCCGTGCCCTGGGGCGTGCCCTGGGGCGAGCCCTGGGGCGAGCCCTGGGCCGGTACCGCCCCGCCGGCGCGCGGTACGGGCCGGAAGGTCATGGTGCCGTCGTCCACGGGGCCGCCCGGCCCCGGGATGCCGGGCGCGGCCGGGGCGCCTGCCGTCCCGGCGCCGCCGTCGGCCGCCGTCGGCCGCTGGAACACGAACGTACTGCCGGACTCGGCACCGCCCTGGCCCACTGCCTGGCCCCGGCCCTCCCCCTCGTTCCGGGCCGCCTGACCCGTGCCGGCCGCCGGGCCGGCGGGGGCGTCCGCGTGCGGATGCGGCGGGGCGTCCGGGCGGGCGAGCCGCGGGTCGGGCCCCGCCGGGGCGCCCCAGGAGCCCGGGCGGTCCTGGCCGCCGCCGGGACCGGAGGGCCGGCCGGCCTCGGCGGGCCACGCCTCCGGACGGTGCGGCCCGCCGGCCGGGGCGGGCCCGTCCTGCGGGTCCTCGTCGAAGAAGTGCGGGCCCGTCTCCTCGACCTCCGGGGCCGCGGGCCGGGCGGGCCGCACGCCGGGCGGCGGGCTGAGCGGCTCGCCGTCGGCCGGTGCCGGCCGACTGGTGCCCGGCACCCAAGAGGCACCGTTCCAGTACCGGACGTATCCGGGGATGGACGGGTCCGGGTAGTACCCCTCGCGGGGCCTGTCGTCGCCTGGTGCCGGGGTTGGGGCGCTCATGTCCGTCGTCCCGTATCTGCTCGGGGGCCGTCTTGGGGGCCTCCACATCTATCAGACCGGCGCACCCGGCACCGCCCGTCCCGCCGGACCCACTCCTTTCCGGGCAACCTCGTGCAGATGCTTCACATCCGCCGCCTCCCCCGCGCGCGGGGCGCGGGCGGTGCCGCGGCCGGGCGGGGAAAACCTCCGCGGACCCGCGTAATGCCCGGCGTCCGCCCGCCTCTTCACCGGTGCGGGGCCGCTTCGGCGCCCGTACGCGTGACGCGTCACGAGTGGAGAGGACGAAGAACCATGCGGCACACCGTGGTGGAGCGCGAGCTGGAGCTGAGGCTGATCCTGTCGCCCGAGCGGGGGATCCCCGTACCGGCGCGGCTGGCCTACCTCACCGACGACCCGTACGCCGTGCACATCGACTTCCACGTCGACGCCGGGGAGCCGGTGCACTGGGCGTTCGCGCGGGACCTGCTCGTGGAGGGGGTGTTCCGGCCGTGCGGGCACGGCGACGTGCGGGTGCGGCCGTCGGAGGCCAAGGGGCGAAGCGTCGTGCTGATGGCGCTCAGCTCGCCGTCCGGCACGGCCCTGCTGGAGGCGCCGTCCGCGCAGCTGTCGTCGTGGCTGGAGCGCACCTTGCGGGTGGTGGTGCCGGGCACCGAGGGCGAGCGGCTCGGCATCGACGCCGGGCTGGCCGGGCTGCTCGCCCGGTGAGGGCACGGGCTCAGAACAGCTTGCCGGGGTTGAGGATGCCCAGCGGGTCGAAGACCTGTTTGACGGCCCGCTGCATCTCGACGCCGACCGGACCGATCTCGCGGGCCAGCCACTCCTTCTTGAGGACGCCCACCCCGTGCTCGCCGGTGATCGTGCCGCCGAGCCGCAGGCCCAGGGCCATGATCTCGTCGAAGGACTCGCGGGCACGCCGGGACTCGTCGGGGTCATGGGCGTCGAAGCAGACGGTCGGGTGGGTGTTGCCGTCGCCCGCGTGCGCGCAGACGCCGATGGTGAGCTGGTACTTCCCGGCGATCTGTTCGATGCCGTCGAGCATCTCGGCGAGCCGGGAGCGGGGGACGCACACGTCGTCGATCATCGTCGTGCCGGTGACCGCCTCCAGCGCGGTCAGCGCCAGCCGCCTGGCCTGGAGCAGCAGCTCGGACTCGGCGGGATCGTCGGCCGGGACGACCTGGGTGGCGCCGGCGGCCTCGCACAGCGCGCCGACGGCGGCGAGGTCGGCGCGCGGGTCGGGCGTGTCGAACGCGGCGAGCAGCAGGGCCTCGGTGGTCTCCGGCAGGCCCATGTGGGCGAGGTCGTTGACGGCCTTCACCGTCGTACGGTCCATGAGTTCCAGGAGCGAGGGCACGTGACCGCCCTCCATGATGCGGCACACCGCGTCGCAGGCGGCGGTCGCGGAGGCGAACTCGGCGGCGAGCACGAGCTGCTGCGGCGGCTGCGGCTTGAGGGCGAGGACGGCGCGTACGACGATGCCGAGGGAGCCCTCGGAGCCGACGAAGAGACGGGTGAGGTCGTATCCGGCGACGCCCTTGGCGGTGCGCCGGCCGGTGGACATGAGGCGGCCGTCGGCGAGGACGACGTCGAGGCCGAGGACGTACTCGGCGGTGACGCCGTACTTCACGCAGCACAGGCCGCCGGAGGCGGTGCCGATGTTGCCGCCGATGGTGCACATCTCCCAGCTGGAGGGGTCCGGCGGGTAGTACAGGCCGTGCTCGTTCACCGCGCGGGAGAGCGCGGCGTTGACGACGCCCGGCTCGACGATCGCGATGCGGTCGACGGGGTTGATCTCCAGGATCCGGTCCATCTTCGTCAGGGAGAGGACGATGCAGCCCTCGGAGGCGTTGGCCGCGCCGGACAGGCCGGTGCGGGCGCCCTGGGGGACGACCGGGACGCGCAGCTCGGTGGCGATCCGCATGACGTGCTGGACCTGTTCCACGGTGCGCGGCAGGACGACGACGGCCGGGGCGGCGGACGGGCAGAAGCTCGCCATGTCGTTGGCGTAGGAGGCCGTGACGTCGGGATCGGTGAGGACCGCTTCGGCCGGCAGGCCCGCGAGGAGCCGGTCGGTGAGGTTGGCCTCGGCTGCGTCGGGTGCGGCTTGGATACGGCTCATGATCACAGCGTCGCACCGGCGGCCACCGGTGTGAAGCCCGTGGGCGGCATCCCTGCGCCTGCCGGGTGGGGATCGGTCCGCCCGCCGGGTGGCCCTCGGTGCCGGCGCCGGGTCGCGGCCGGTCCGCGTGGGCGCGGCGGCGCACAGTGTGCGCCATGGACAACCCTCTGCGCTCCCCGGCCACGTCCCCGCCGCCCGAGCCGGCGCCCGGGCGGTCGCGCCGGTCGCGCCGGTCGCGGCGGCCGCGGCGGCCGCGGCGGATGCTGGTGCGGGTGCTGGTCGCGCTGGTGGTGCTGGGCGGTGCGCTCGGCGCGGTCTGGCCGGCGCTGCCGGGCCAGCGGCAGCCGGCGCGGCCCACCGCGCCGGGGGTGCCCGGGGCGCCCGGGGCGCCCGGGGCACCGGGGAAGGAGGTCGCTCTGCGCGCGGTGACGGCCGGGGTGCCCGCCGCGCTGTCCGGCCTGAGCGAGCTGATCGCCGACCGGCAGCGGCGGGTGCGGACGGCCCCGCGGGACGCGCGGGCGTGGGCGGAGCTGGGTTCGGCGTACGTCGAGCGGGGGCGGCGGACGGCGGACCCGGCGGACTTCCCCGCCGCCGACCGGGCGCTGCGTACCTCGCTGCGGCTGGGCCCCGAGCGGAACGCGGACGCGTCGGCCGCCCTGGCGGCGCTGGCCGTCGCACGGCGGGACTTCCCCGCGGCGCGCACCTGGGCCGAGGCCGCGGTGAAAGCGGCTCCGGAGCGGGGGGCGGCGTACGCGCTGCTGATCGAGGCCTGTACCGGGCTCGGTGACCACAAGGCCGTGGGGCGCGCCCTGGACAAGCTGCTGAAACTGGACCACTCCCCCGCCGCGCGGGCCCGGGCGGCGGCCGTCTACCGGGACCGCGGCTGGCGCGAGGACGCCGAGGCACAGGTCGCCGACGCCGTGGCGTCCGCGACCGCGCCCGTCGAGCGGGCCGCGTACCTGGAGCAGGCCGGGCAGTACGCCTGGGAGCGCGGCGCCCTGGACGACGCGCTGCGCTGTTTCGGGGCGGCGCTGCGCCTGGACCCCGCTCTGCGCGACGCCGAGGCCGGGCGGGCGCGCACGCTGGCCTCCCTGGACCGGACCGAGGAGGCCGTACGGGCCTACGGCCGGGCGCTCGGCCCCCGCCCCCGCCCCGAACACCTGCTTGAACTCGGCGAGCTGTACGAGTCGCTGGGGCGGGAGGAGCAGGCCGAGGACGCGTACGAGCGGGTGCGGGAGCGGGCCGGGCAGGACGCGGCGGCCGGGGTCGACGACGAGCTGGTCCTGGGCCGGCTGGAGGCGGACCACGGCGACGCGGAGTCGGCGGTGGGGCGGCTGCGCGCCGAGTGGCGGCTGCGGCCCGCGACCGAGGTGGCCGACGCGCTGGGCTGGGCGCTGCACCGCGACGGGTACGACGAGGAGGCGCTGGAGTTCGTGACGGCGGCGACGGACGCGACGAAGGGCGGCGGGGTGCGCAACGCGCTGTACGCGTTCCACCGCGGGACGGTCGAGGGGGGCCTCGGGATGTCCGGGGCCGCGCGCCGCCATCTGGAGCAGGCGCTGCGCACCGCCCCGTCGTTCTCGCCGCTGTGGGCCCCGGACGCCGCCGAGGCGCTGGACGAGCTGGGCGAGCCGGTGCCCGCCGACGCGCCTGCGGGGGTGGACGTGGCGGCGGAGTTCACCGCGCCGCCGTCCTGATGAGGGCGAGGCGTTTCACCGCGCCGCCGTCCTGATGAGGGCGAGGCGTTTCACCGCGCCGCCGTCCCGCCGAGGCGTGCTGTCTCAGAGCGCCGCCGTTCCGATGAGGGCGTGGCGTTTCACAGCGCCGCCGTTCCGATGAGGGCGTTGCGGGTGACCAGGGCCGCCAGTTCCTCCTCGCCGAGCCCGTCGGTGTGCTCCGGGCGCCGGGGCAGCACCATGTAGCGGGTCTCCGCGCTGGAGTCCCACACGGTGATGTCCGTGCCGTCCGGCAGCTGCGTGCCGAACTCGGCCAGTACGGCCCGGGGTTCGCGCACCACGCGGGAGCGGTAGGCCTCCGACTTGTACCAGCTGGGGGACGGCCCGAGCAGCCGCAGCGGGTAGCAGGAGCAGAGCGTGCAGACGACGACGTTGTGGGTGTCCGCGGTGTTCTCCACGACCCGCAGGCGCTGGTACGAGCCTTCCATGTAGCCGAGTTCGCGCACGGCGGCCGTCCCGTCGGCCAGCAGCCTCGCCTTGTAGGCGGGGTCCGTCCACGCGCGGGCCACCACACGGGCGCCGTTCGCGGGGGACGCGCCGGTGAGGGAGGCGTCGATGATCTCGTCGAGGCGCGCGCCGGAGAGCACCCCCTTCTCCTCCAGCAGGGTCTCCAGACGCCGTACCCGGCGGGCGATCGCCGCGTCGGAGTGGTCACCGCTCATCGTGCTGCTCCTCCAGACGGCTCAGGTAGCTCTCCCACAGGTCCAGGACGACGTGGTGGTCGCCCTCGCCCCACAGGTCGCGGGCCGCGAACCGGACGGCGTAGACCTGCTCGACGGGCGCGTCGGCGCGGCCCTGCGCGCTGATGTCGGCGAGCGGGGCGCGTCCTTCCGGTTCGACGACGACGCCCTGTTTGCCGCGGGCGTAGCGCGGCAGGCGGGTGTGGTGCGGCGGGTCGTGCGGGAAGGTGCGGACCCGGGTGCCGGGGGCGAAGCGGTCAGGCATCGAGTTCTCCCGGGCTCAGCACACCCTTGCGTTCCAGCAGGGTGCGGATGGCCTCGAACCAGCGCTCGTAGTACGAGGTCGTCAGGTACTCGGTGGGCGGCATCGACTCGATGGCGTCCCGGAACTCGTTGGTGTTGAACAGCCCTTCCGCGCGCAGGGCGTTGAGGAGGCCGACGACCCGCGCCTCCCAGTCCGCGTGGAAGGGCGCGGGGTCGTCGGTGGTGTCGAGCGCGCCGAAGCCGAGCGTGCCGCCCACGTCGTTGATCCTGGCCATGGGCGGCAGCCTACGGCTTCCGGGCGGACTCGGCGGCTCAGAGGTTGCCGCGGCGCTCCTGCTCGCGCTCGATCGCCTCGAACAGGGCCTTGAAGTTGCCCTTGCCGAAGCCCATGGAGCCGTGCCGCTCGATGATCTCGAAGAACACCGTCGGGCGGTCCTGGACCGGCTTGGTGAAGATCTGCAGCAGGTAGCCGTCCTCGTCGCGGTCGGCGAGGATCTTCAGCTCGCGCAGGGTGTCGATGGGCACGCGGGTGTCGCCGACCCACTCGCCGAGGGTGTCATAGTACGAGTCCGGGGTGTCCAGGAACCGGACGCCGGCGGCGCGCATCTGACGGACCGTGTGCACGATGTCGTTGGTGTTCAGCGCGATGTGCTGGACACCGGCGCCGCCGTAGAACTCCAGGTACTCGTCGATCTGCGACTTCTTCTTCGCGATCGCGGGCTCGTTGATCGGGAACTTGACCTTGAGGGTGCCGTCGGCCACGACCTTCGACATCAGGGCGCTGTACTCGGTCGCGATGTCGTCGCCCACGAACTCCTTCATGTTCGTGAAGCCCATGACCTTGTTGTAGAACTCCACCCACTCGTTCATCCGGCCGAGTTCGACGTTGCCGACGCAGTGGTCGACCGCCTGGAACGAGCGCTGGGCGGGCGGCTCGACGATGGGCTCGGCGGCCGTGAAGCCCGGCAGGTACGGGCCGTCGTAGCCGCTGCGCTCGACCAGGGTGTGGCGGGTCTCGCCGTAGGTGGCGATCGCGGCGAGGACGACCGTGCCGTGCTCGTCCTTCAGCTCGTAGGGCTCGGCGACGGAGCGGGCGCCGTGCTCGACGGCGTAGGCGTACGCGGCGCGCGCGTCCGGGACCTCGATGGCGAGGTCGACGACGCCGTCGCCGTGGTCGGCCACGTGCTGGGCGAGGAAGTGGCCCCAGGCGGTGGCCGGCTTGATCACCGAGGTGAACACGAACCGGGCGGAGCCGCTCTCCAGGACGTAGCTCGCGGTCTCGCGGCTGCCGTTCTCCGGTCCGGAGTAGGCGACCAGCTGCATACCGAAGGCGGTGGAGTAGTAGTGCGCCGCCTGCTTGGCGTTGCCCACGGCGAAGACGACCGCGTCCATTCCCTTGACCGGGAAGGGATCGGCCTGCCGTGCGGTCTCGTCGGGAGTGTGCTGTGTGGTCTGCGTCATAGCGGAAGCGTCACCCGGCACCGCAAGGTGCGCAATAGTTCGCGCGTTCACTGGGCAAGGTGTCCGGTGAAAGCCCGGCACCGGCAGGCTTTCTGTACAGGATGACCACCCGGGAGGCGGGGCCCATGGCGATCGATCATCTGGACGGCCGCATCATCGTGCTGCTGGCGCGCGAGCCGCGCATCGGCGTCCTGGAGATGTCCCGGCGGCTGGGGGTGGCGCGCGGGACGGTGCAGGCCCGCCTGGACCGGCTCCGCTCGGGCGGGGTCATCCGCGGCTTCGGCCCGGAGGTGGACCCGGCGGCGCTCGGCTATCCGGTCACGGCGTTCGCGACGCTGCAGATCCGGCAGGGGCAGGGCGCGGGCGTCCGCGCCCACCTGGCGACCGTGCCGGAGGTGCTGGAGCTGCACACCACCACCGGCACCGGGGACATGCTGTGCCGGCTGGTGGCCCGCTCCAACGCCGACCTCCAGCGCGTGATCGACCGGGTGGTCGGCATCGAGGGCATCGTCCGCGCGTCCACCGCGATCGTGATGGAGAACCCGGTGCCGATGCGGATCATCCCGCTGGTGGAGCAGGCGGCGGAGGAGTGAGGGCGAGCGAGGAGGAGTTACAAAGAACCCGTTGCAAAGAACCCGTTGCAAAGATATCTTTGCATGGCTACGGTGGTCAGCATGCCGGAAGAGCAGACAACGCGGGTGCTCGATGCCCACTCACTTCGCGGGCTCGCCCACCCGCTGCGCATGCGCCTCCTGGTCGCCCTGCGGCACGGCGGCCCCGCCACCGCGTCCCAACTCGCCGGGAAGCTCGGCGAGTCGAGCGGGGCGACCAGCTATCACCTGCGCCAGCTCGCCGCGCACGGTTTCGTCGAAGACGCCCCCGAGCACGGCAAAGGCAGGGAGCGCTGGTGGCGAGCCCTCAGCACGTCCGTCCAGCTGGACGACACCCTGGTCAGGGACGCGGACCCCGTGGTGCGGGGCGCCGCCGCCGTCTTCCGTCACGAGGTGGCCACCGTGCACACCCAGGAACTCGACACCTGGGTCGCCAACTCCAACGACTGGGCGGCCGAGTGGGGAGGCGCAAGCGACATGAGCGACTTCACCCTTCGGCTCACGCCGGACCTGGCCCGGGAACTCGTCCAGCGCATGCACGAGCTGATCAGGGGCTACGGCCCCGCGCCCGAAGGGGCCCCCGACGCGGAGACCGTACGCGTGCACACCCACCTCTTCCCCACCCACACGGCCTGAGAGGCAGCCCGATGCGTCCCGAGACCCACCTCGTCCTGCACCACGCCCGCGCCGCCGAACTCCACGCCGAGGCCGCGGCCGACCACCTGGCCGACGACGTGCGCCAACGGCAGCGACACCCGCGCGACCTGCGGGGCCGGCTCGGCTGGACCCTCGTGGAGGTCGGCCTGCGCCTGGCCACCGCCGCCCCCGCCGCTGGGGCCGTGAGCGCGGGGACCGTGACCGCCTAACAGCTCGGTACGGCGGAGTCCTTGCCCTCCCGCAGGGCGGTCAGGGCGCCGATCGCGCCCTTCAGGGTGGTCACCGGGACCAGCCTCAGGCCCTTGGGCAGTTCCGCCCCGGCGTCCTTGCACTCGTCCTTGGGGACGAGGAAGACCGTGGCGCCGTCCCGCCGCGCGGCCTGCGTCTTGAGGGCGACACCGCCGACCGCGCCCACCGTCCCGTCGGGACTGATCGTGCCCGTGCCCGCGATCGTACGGCCGCCCGTCAGGTCCGCGCCGCCGCCGGCGCCGTGCAGCTTGTCGATGACGCCGAGAGAGAGCAGCAGGCCCGCGCTGGGGCCGCCCACGTTGGCGAGGTCGAGCTTCACGTCGATCTTCCGGCCGGACTTGCCGAGGTACTTCAGGGCGGCCTGGGTCGCCGCGTCCTGCGACTCCTTCATCTGCGCCGCGTTGTGCTGCTCGATCTGCCGGACGGTGTCACCGCTCGGGTAGACGGCGTCGCGCGGCATGACCGCGCGGTCCGTGGCGAACCAGCCGTCGATCACGTCACCCAGCGAGATGTGCGTGTCCGGGCCGGTCGCCTCGATGGTCACCATCCGCAGTTGCCCGGAGGTGTTCCGCACGGGCGCGCCGGAGATCGTGATCACCTGGTTGCCCTTGAAGGTGCCGAGCACGTTCGCCGTCGACCCCGGCTGCGCCACCGAGAACGGCAGCGGCGCGAAGGCCGCCGTGGCGACCAGGGCCACGACGGGCAGCGCGCAGACGGTGAGGGCCTGGGGGCGTGTGAGGCGAGAGAGCACGGCTTCAATCTACGCGACCAGGCGGCACGGTCACCTGAGTGCCTCGGCCACCTCGCGGGCGGCGTCCACCACCCTCGGGCCCACCCGCTCGGGCACGGCGTCCGCGAGCATCACCACGCCGACGCTGCCCTCGACGCCGCTCACGCCGAGCAGCGGCGCCGCGGCTCCGCAGGCGCCCGCCTCCAGTTCGCCGTGGGTGAGGGTGTAGCCGGGTTCGGCGGCCGGCTGGCGGCGGGCCGTGAGGATCGCCTTGCCCGCGGCGCCCCGGTCCAGGGAGTGGCGAAAGCCCGCCCGGTAGGCCACGTGGTAGTCGGTCCAGGTCGGTTCCACAACGGCGACCGCCAGCGCCTCCGCCCCGTCGACCAACGTCAGGTGCGCCGTCGCGCCTATGTCCTCGGCCAGGGAGCGCAGCGCGGGCAGCGCCGCCTCGCGCACCAGCGGGTGCACCTGCCGGCCCAGACGCAGCACCCCGAGCCCGACCCGGGCGCGTCCGCCCAGATCACGGCGGACCAGCGCGTGCTGTTCGAGGGTGGCGAGGAGCCGGTAGACGACGGTCCGGTTCACGCCCAGTCTCTGGGACAGCTCCGTGACGGTCAGTCCGTGGTCCGTGTCGGCCAGCAGTTTGAGGACCCTCAGTCCCCGGTCGAGCGTCTGGGATGTCTCCGCGGTCACGACGCCCACTCCTTCAGTGGTGAGGTCGGCGGCGCTCCTCGCGGCGGGTGCGTCACCGAGTCCCGTCAGTGACGCGCGACAGAGGCCGCCGATCGGCCGGCGGTCCGGGGGCGGTCCGGACTCAGTCGCTTCACGGCTGCGCTCCGCGGCGGCTCTGCCACGGGGCGTGTGCGTAGCGGGACAGTAGCGAAGCCGGTTCGCTGAGCGGAAGGCTCCGTCCAGAATCCGGGCAGTGCCCGACGGGAACTGTCCGCGTACGTCCCGATACGCACCGCACATCTCTGCACAGGGTCCTCACACGCCCCAGGCGCCACCCGGGGCCGCGCTCGCCTCAGCGCATCCGGGTGGCCCACTCCTGCACCTTGGCGATGCGCTGGCGCAGCTGGCCGGCCGTCGCCTCCGCGCTCGGCGGTCCGCCGCACACCCGGCGCAGCTCCGTGTGGATCACGCCGTGCGGCTTGCCGCTCTGGTGGACGTAGGCGCCGACCATCGTGTTGAGCTGCTTGCGCAGCTCCATCAGCTCCTTGTGGGTGACCACCGGCCGCCGCTCGGCGGGCAGTTCGAGCAGGTCGGCCTCGTCGTCCGGCTTCTTGCGGCTGTGCGCGATCTGCCGGGCCTGCCGCTTCTGGAGCAGCAGCTGCACCTGCTCGGGTTCGAGCAGGCCCGGGATGCCGAGGTAGTCCTGCTCCTCCTCGCTGCCCGGGTGGGCCTGCATGCCGAACTCGGCGCCGTCGTAGAGGACCCGGTCGAAGACGGCGTCGGACTCCAGCGCCTCGAAGGGCAGCATGTCCTGCTCGCCGGTGTCCTCGTCCTGCTCCTTGTTCGCCTCGTCCATCTCCTTCTCGGACTCGGCGTAGGGGTCCTCCTCACCCTCCTTCTTCGGCTTGTCGAGGGCGTGGTCGCGCTCGACCTCCATCTCGTTGGCGAAGGTCAGCAGGTCGGGCACGGTCGGCAGGAAGACGGAGGCGGTCTCGCCGCGCCGCCTCGACCGTACGAAACGGCCGACGGCCTGGGCGAAGAACAGCGGGGTGGAGATCGTCGTCGCGTACACGCCGACCGCGAGGCGCGGGACGTCGACGCCCTCGGACACCATGCGGACGGCGACCATCCACCGGTCGTCGCCGTCGCTGAACTCGTCGATCTTCTTCGAGGCGCCGGCGTCGTCGGACAGGACGACGGTCGCACCGCTGCCGGTGATCTCACGGATCAGCTTGGCGTAGGCGCGCGCGGAGTCCTGGTCGGAGGCGATGACCAGGGCGCCGGCGTCCGGGATGGCCTTGCGGACCTCGGTGAGCCGCTGGTCGGCGGCGCGCAGCACGGCCGGCATCCACTCGCCGCGGGCGTCCAGCGCGGTGCGCCAGGCCTGGCTGACCGCGTCCTTGGTCATCGGCTCGCCGAGCCGCGCCTCGATCTCGTCGCCGGCCTTGGTGCGCCAGCGCATGTTGCCGCTGTAGGAGAGGAAGATGACCGGGCGGACGACGCCGTCGGAGAGGGCGGAGCCGTAGCCGTAGGTGTAGTCGGCGGCCGAGCGCCGGATGCCGTCGTTGCCCTCCTCGTACGCGACGAACGGGATGGGGTTGGTGTCCGACCGGAACGGCGTACCGGTCAGCGCGAGCCGCCGGGTCGCGGGTTCGAACGCCTCCAGGCACGCCTCGCCCCACGACTTCGAGTCGCCGGCGTGGTGGATCTCGTCGAGGATGACGAGGGTCTTGCGCTGCTCGACGCGGTTGCGGTGCAGCATGGGGCGCACCCCGACGCCCGCGTACGTCACGGCCACGCCGTGGTACTCCCGGCCGAGCGGGCCCGCGCTGTACTCGGGGTCCAGCTTGATGCCTATGCGGGCGGCGGCCTCGGCCCACTGCTTCTTCAGGTGCTCGGTCGGCGCGACCACGGTCACCTGCTGGACGACGTGGTGGTGCAGCAGCCAGGAGGCGAGGGTCAGCGCGAAGGTGGTCTTCCCGGCGCCGGGGGTGGCGACCGCGAGGAAGTCGCGCGGCTGCTCCTGGAGGTACTTCTCCATGGCGCCCTGCTGCCAGGCACGCAGCTTGCCGGCGGTTCCCCAGGGGGCGCGGCCCGGGAAGGCGGGCGAGAGGTGGTGGGAGGCTGACACGGGGGTGCGCCCGGAGGGCCCTCCGTTGAGGGCGGTGGCGGGCGACGGGCGGGCGGTAGTCACGGTCTCCGGGTTCGTGGTGCGGGTCGGTCTCGGCTACGTATGACAACCGGGCCACCCTACCGGTGTCCTCACCCCTCCCCGGAGCCGACGACACCCCGCCGGGCGCGGGTGCGACGCGGGTCACAGACGACGGGCCGGCCGCGCCGGTGTCTCGTGCCACAGCCGGCCGTGTCCGGGCGGCAGGACGTCAGGCGGCCACGCCACCACCCGTCAGCGATCGTCCGTTTCACCGGCCGCCCGCGACTCACCTGTCGCCCGGTTCACCTGTGCCCGGCTCACCGGTCGCCCGCCTCACCTGTGCCCGTCACCGATCGCCCGCCTCACCGGTCGACAGCCGGCCGGTGATCCACACGCCCGCCAGGGCCACCCCCGCCATCGGCAGGAAGACCGCCGCGAACGCGGCCGGACGGGCCCCGGAACCGGCCGCCGCGGCCGTCGCCGTCGTGTGGGCCACCGTGCCGCCGCCCAGCGCGGCGAAGGCGGCGCCGCCCGCGGCGAGCAGGAGGACGTTGGACAGGGCGTCGGACATCTGGAGGGCCGCGGAGTTGGCCCCGGCCTCCTCGGGTGCGGACAGGCGCAGCAGGAGCACGCTGGTGGAGGAGATGACCAGGCCCATGCCGAAGCAGCCGAAGCCCCAGGCGACGGCGACCGTCCACACCGGGACGGAGTGGACCAGCACGCTGGGCGCGGTGGCGATGGCCGCCGCGACGAGCACCATCCCGAGCGTCATCAGCCGCTCCCGGTACGGCGTCACGCCCGGCCGGGACTGCACCCACGAGCCCAGGGCCCAGGTGCCGCCGCCCGCGGCCAGCGAGAACCCGGCCAGGGTCGGGGAGAGCCCGCGCTGGGTGACGAGCATCAGCGGTACGAAGGACTCGGCGGCGATGAAGGAACCGGCGGCGACGCCGCGCAGCAGCACCACGGACGGCAGCCCGCGCGCCGCCCGGTAGGTGCCGTGCGGCAGCAGTCCGCGCACGGCGGGCACCAGCAGCGCGGCGCCCGCCGCGGCGGGCAGCAGCGACATCCACCGCAGGTCCTGGGCCGCGTACTGGAGGAGCCCCGCACCGAGCGAGATGGCGAGGGCGAGCCGGATGCGCCGCCGGGCGGGGTACGGCGCGGCGTCCTGCTCTCCGCCCTCCCCCACCGGGCCGGCCGCCCGCCGCCGTATCTGCGGCAGGGCCATCGCCAGCGGGAAGACCACCAGCACGGGGATGCCGATGAACACCCAGCGCCAGCCCAGGTGCTCGGTGACCGCCCCCGAGGCGAGCGGGCCGACGATCGAGGGGACCACCCAGGCCGCCGCGAACGCCGCCATGATCGCCGGGCGCAGCCGCTCCGGGTAGGCCCGCCCGACGACGACGTACAGGGCGACGATCACCAGGCCGCCGCCGAGCCCCTGGACGGCGCGGCCCATGATGAACACCCACATCGTGGTCGCCGTCCCGGCCAGCAGCAGGCCGGCCGCGAACGCCCCGATCCCCGCGGTGAGCGCGCCCAGCGGTCCGCGCCGGTCCGCCCACTGCCCGGCGAGCACCATGCCGAACAGGCTGGTCGTGAAGTACCCCGAGAACGCGAACGCGTACAGCGACACCCCGTGCAGTTCGCGCGCGGCGACCGGCATCGCCGTGCCGACGGCGGTCGCCTCGAAGGCGATCAGCAGCACGACGGAGACGATCCCGATGCTGAGTGCGCGGTAGGCGCGGCCCAGCACCGAGTCGGCCGCCTCGGCCGCGGCCTCCCGCGAGGGGGACGTCGTACATGTCTCAGGGATGCCTGCGACGTCGGTGTCGCGTGGTTCGAGGGCGGTCATGGTCGCCAGAGTAAGGTCCGCAGGCGGCTTTGACCCCTGTCGGGAGTCGGTCCCGGACCGGGACCTTGGTCGTACGACCGGAGGCATCCGGTCCTCCTTTCCCCTGCCCTTCATGGACGCCCCCCGCCTTTGTGAACGGCGTGTGGCAGTCCCGTTGCAGCGCTCGCCGTCTCCTTGAGCCACCCCCCGCGCCCGTCCTACGGTCGATGAACCGAGTCCGGGACGAGCACTCAGCGTTCCGAACGCGGCCGTGTGCCCGAGTGGTTCAGGGAGTCGCCTGCAAAGCGACTTACGCGGGTTCGATTCCCGCCACGGCCTCCGGTCGAGGGGGGAAGGCGGGCGGTGTGCTTCAGAGCACGCCGCCCGCTTCGTCATGGAAACCGATCCGCTTGTCACGGTGCAGCAGCCACAGGGTGAAGGCGAGGGTGGAGACGTCCGTGTTGAGCGGGTGGAGGGTGGCCTCGCGCTCGCTCCATCTCCACACCGTGCCCGTGCTGCCGTCGACCACCAGGCTGGTGACGGTGACGAGGTCACCGAGGCGTATCAACCGGTCCGCCGCCACCGGGAGTCCGGTGGGCGCAAGGTGCGGGCGGTCCTCGTCGGCGTGGTGTTCGGCGAGGGTGGGCAGGGGGACGTCGGTGTCCAGCTGGAAGAGGGTCCCGTCCTCGGGCAGGCCCGTCTCGCGCAGGAAGCGGCGGGTGGGCTCGTGGGTGAGCGTGACGGGGAAGTCGACGTCCTCGAAGCGGGCGACGCGGCCGGGACCGAACTCCCGCTCCAGGAGGCGGGCGGGCAGATCGAGGGTGAGGCCCGAGCGCGTGCCCGGACCGGCGATCAGGGACAGTGGGCGGATGAGGGCGGCGGCCTTCCAGAACGGCGGCACCTCGCCGTCCGCGCCCACCTCGAACACCGCGAGGAGCTGCCGGGACGCCTCGGCGACCGCCTCCGAACCGTACCGGCCGGCGTAGGAGGCGAACTGGCCTCGCAGGCCCGCCAGTTCCTCCGTGACCGCGGCGAAGCGGACCAGCGCCTCCAGGGACGGTGCGAGCGGGCGGGCGTCCATGAGGCCGGGGTGGTCGTGGCGGTCGGGGCGGAAGTACGTCGGGGAGATCCCGCCGCTGCCGCCGTCCGGCAGCAGCGACCCGGTCTCCAGGCCGACGGGGCCGAACAGGCCGCCTGTCACCGGCCGCTCACGCAGCCCGGCGGCCACGCGGTCGGGGTCACCGATGGAGTCGGCGACCGTGCGCAGGCCGTCGCGGCGCAGCGCACGGAACGTCGGCAGGGCGCTGCCGGCCGGCAGTCCGGGGCCGGTGAGTCCGCGGTGCATGGGCGCGTGTGTGGGCGCGTGTGTGGCGTACGGTCCGAGGCCGGTCTCGGGCCGGGTCATCACCGCGGTGGCGGTACCTGTCGTGCTCATCTGTCCCCCGTGTCCCCCGTGCTGAACGGTCCCCTGGCGCGGGCGGGGCCCGGTCCGGGGCGGGGCGCGGCCGGGCCCGTCCGCAGCGGGCGGGCGCCGTCGTCCCCACTGCCCAGCACATTACGCCGCCCCACTGACAACGCCCCCGGCCTGCGCGAACGCCGGAGGAACAGGGGGTCACCGGCCGGTGACGACCGCGGCCTGCGGGCGGATCGGCAGCCTGTTGACCGGACGGCCGGTGGCGGCGCGCACCGCCGAGGCGATGGCCGCGGGGGAGGTGACCACCGGGACCGCGCTGACGGCCTTGGCGCCGAAGGGGGCCACGACGTCGCGCTCCTCGACGAGTTTCACGATCCGGATGTCCGGCGCGTCCAGGGCCGTCGGCAGGGCGTAGCCCGTCAGGTCGGGGTGGCGGACCAGGCCGCGCGGGGCGCGCAGGTTCTCCGTGAGGGCGATGCCCACGCCCTGCGTGACGCCCGCCTCGATGCGCGCGGCCAGCTGCGCGGGGTTGAGGACCCGGCCGACGTCCTGGGCCACCGCCAGCTCCACGACCCGTACCGAGCCCAGTTCGATGTCCACGTCCACCACCGCGCGGATCGCGCAGAAGGCGAGGCCGACGAAGGCGTCGCCCTGGCCAGACTCGTCCAGCGGCTCCGTGGGGTGCGGGCGGCACTGCGCCGTGGCCCACAGCTCCTTGCCCTCCATGGCCTCGGTGACCGTGGTCGACAGGACGCCGTCGTAGGAGGTGATCTTGCCGTCGGTGATCTGGAGCAGTTCGGTGGACATGCCGAACTTGTGGGCCAGGGGCTGCAGGAGCTGGGTGCGGACCATCTTCGCCGCCCGCTCCACGGCACCGCCGGAGACCCATGTGTGCCTACCCCGGCAGCCCGCGCCGGCCGGGGGCTGGTCGGTGTCGACGGGGGCCACGTGCACCTCGTCGACGCCCAGCGTCTCCTGGACGATCTGCCGGGCGAGCGTGGTGAAGCCCTGGCCGGTCTCGACGGCCGCGCAGAGCACGGTCGCCACTCCGTCGTGGACCTTCACGGTGGCCGTGGAGACCTCGTCGGCGCCTTCCGCGCCGAGCATGTGCACCATGCCCAGGCCGTAGCCCACGCCCCGGCGCACCGCGCCCGGTTCACCCGCGCCCTCGGGACCGCCGGGCAGCAGCCACTCGTCCTCGGGGGCGTCCTTGGGCAGCGGCGGCAGCGGGTGGTCCCGCACGGTCTGGAGCAGTTCCGCGACCGGGGCCGGGCAGGTCACCGTCTGGCCGGTGGGCAGGACGTCGCCGGTCGCGAGCACGTTGCGCAGGCGCAGTTCGGCCGGGTCGACGCCGAGTTTCCTGGCCAGTTTGTCCATCTGCGCCTCGTAGGCGGCGCACACCTGGAGGGCGCCCTCGCCTCGCACGTGGCCGGAGGGCGGGTTGTTGGTGCGCACCGCCCAGCCCTCGATGAACGCGTGCGGGACCACGTAGGGGCCGCAGGCGAAGGACACGGCGGCGGCCAGCGCCTCGGCGGAGGTGTCGGCGTAGGCACCGGCGTCCAGCAGGATCTGCGCCTCGACCTTCACCAGCCGGCCCTCGGCGTCGGCGTGGTGGCGGTAGCGCAGGAGGGTGGGGTGGCGGTGCACGTGGCCCAGGAAGGACTCCTCGCGGGTCGCCGTCAGCTTCACCGGGCGGCCGGTGCGCAGCGCCAGCAGCCCGAGCGGGAGCTGGAAACCCTGGTCCTCGCGGTCGGCCGTCGCGCCGGGCACGCCGGTGACGACGATCTTCACGCGCTCGGGTGCCAGGCCGTAGCAGGCGGCGAGCGTGTCGCGGTCGGCGTGCGGGTCGGTGGAGGCCACGTACAGCTCGACACCGCCGTCGGGCCGGGGCACGGCGAGACCGGCCTCCGCGCCGATGGGCGCCGGGTCCTGGCGGCCGATGCGGTACAGGCCCTCGACGACGACCTCGCCGGCCGCCTCCGGGTCGCCGTGGCGCAGCGGGATGTGCCGGATCAGGTTGCCGTCGGGGTGCAGGGGTTCGGCCTCGAAGGCGTGCTCCGGGTCGGTCACCGGGTCGAGCACCTCGTACTCGACGGTGACGGCGGCGGCGGCCATCCGCGCGGTGTCCGGGTGGTCGGCGGCGACGGCGGCGATGGGCTCGCCGTGGTGGCGTACGACGTCGGAGGCGAACACCGGCCGGTCGGCCACGCCCCTGCCGTACAGGGGGCTGCCGGGCACGTCCTCGTGGGTGACGACGGCGCGGACGCCGGGCATCTCGCGCGCGTGGGAGGTGTCGATGGACACGATGCGCGCGTGCGGGTGCGGTGAGCGCAGCACGGCCGCCCACAGCAGGCCCTCGGCCCACAGGTCGGCGGCGTACGGGAAGGTGCCCTCCGTCTTCGCGCGGGCGTCGGCGGGCGGCAGCGAGGAGCCGATACCGTGCGGCAGCGGCTCCGGCGACGCGGGCGCGGGCGCGGTATCCGTGGCGGCAGCGGTGGCGGCTTCGTCGCTCACGCCTGGCCTCCGTCCTGACCGTAGGGGTCGTGCGGGTGGTGCGGTGGTTCGTCGGGGGCGTGCGGGCCGGGCGCGTCGAAGGCGGACGGGTGGATGCCGCCCGCGCCGGGGCCCGCCTGGTGCGGGATGCGGGGCTCGCCGGCGTCCGTCCCGGCGTACCCGGCGCCGGTGTGCTCGGGCCCGGTGTGCTCGGGCTCCGCGTGCTCCGCGGCGGCCGACGCCTCGCGCTCGGCGACGACCTCCTCGACGGCCCGCAGGACGCCCCGGTAGCCGGAGCAGCGGCACAGGTTGCCGCACAGGGCCTGCCGGGTCTCCCGCTCGGTCGGCGCCGGGTTGCCCTCCAGCAGGTCGTGCACGGTCATCGCCATGCCCGGCACGCAGAAGCCGCACTGCACCGCGCCGCAGCGCGCGAGCGCCCGCTGCACGTCCGAGGGCTGCCCGTCGGCGGCCAGGCCCTCGACCGTGCGCACCTCGCTGCCGGCCGAGGTGACGGCGGGCACCAGGCAGGAGGCGACGAGGCGGCCGTCCACCTGCACGTTGCAGGCGCCGCACTCGCCCTGCGAGCAGCCGTCCTTGGCGCCCGCCAGGCCGAGCCGCTCGCGCAGCACGTACAGCAGCGACTCGCCGATCCAGGCGTCCGTGACGGGCCGGTCGACGCCGTTGACGCGCAACACGTAGGAGGCGAGCGGGTGTTCGTCCTGCGGTGGCGCGGGGGGCGGGCCCTGCGGGTCCGGTTCGGCTGCCGTCTCCTGCGGGGCCGGCGTCTCCTGCGCAACGGCGTCCGCGTCCGGACCGTGGTCCGGGCCGGTCTCGGCGTCGGTCTCGGCGTCGGGCCGGTGGTCGTCGGCAGCGGCGTCCGGCTCGGCGTCGGTCTCCGGGGCCGTGACGGGCTCCTGGGCGGCCCCGGGCTCGACGGCGGTGTCCTCGGCCGGGTCGGGGTCCGCGGGCGGCTCCGCGGAGCCTTCGGCGGCCTCCACGGGCCCTTCGTCGTCGTCCGCCGCCGCCGGTGCGCCGGTGGACGGCTCCCGCACGGTCTCCCCGGGATGCTGTCCGGCGGAGGGCGCGGGCACGGGCGCGGGCACGCCGGTGGCGGCGGTCGCGGCCCCCGGCACGTCCGGTGCCCGGTCCGCAACGGGCCCGGAGGGCGCCTCCGAGGCGGGGTGCACCTCGGAGCCCGGTGCCTCCTGGGGGGTGGCGGGGGGCGCCTGCGGTGCCGGGTGTCCGGGAACGGGGTCCACGGGCCCCGGGTCCACGGGCACCGGGTGCTCGGGGGCCGGGCGTTCGGGGGCACGCTCCGGTGCGGGCAGTCCGGCGCCGTACGAGTGCCCCGACGGGTCGCTCTCGTACGCGCCCGGGGCCGGCTCCTGCGCGGTCCGGCCCCACGGCTGTCCCGCGGTCTCGGTGGCCCACGGGGCGGGGGCGCCGCCGGGAAGGGTGGCCGGAGGGGTGCCGCCCCACTGCTCGATCAGGGCCGACGTGGTGAACTCGCCGGATTCGTCCGGGATGTCACCACCGGCCACGGGAATGGACCACTGCCCGGTCACGTCGTGTCCGGGCGCCGCCCCACCGGCCCGCACCTCCTCAGGGTGCCCGTGCTGCCCCTGGTCGCCCTGGTGCCCGTGCGGCTCCTGGTACCCCTGGACCTCCTGGAAGTTCCACTGCTGGGTGGCCTCGGGCCGGTAGGCGAACGCCTCGCCCGCGCCCGTGTCGCCGTGGCCGTGGCCCTCGTCCGGCCGCGGCACCGCGTTCGGGTCGGGCCAGCCGGTGCCCTGGGCGGGCGCGGCGGGTACGGCCCAGGTGCCGGTCGCCGCCGGGTCGGTGGCCTCGGCCGGGGCGGACGTGACCGTTATCTGCGGCGGCACGTACCCGTGGCCCGGCGCGGCGAGCGGGCTGTCGGCGGCCAGGAGCGCGTCGATGCCGCCCTCGGGGAGCTTGACGAAGGCGGTGGCGCCGTCGTCGTAGTCGCCCTGCGGCAGCGGGTCCCAGCGGCCGCCGCTGGGGGGCGTGCCCTGTCCGTGCTGGTCGTCGGTCACGACAGCGCCCTCCCCAGTGCTCGTCGGGCCAGCGCGGCGACGGTGCGCCGCAGGTGCAGTACGGCGGGCGGGAGCTGCTGCACCGAACCGTCCTCGGCCACGGCCGGGTCGGGGATGCAGGCCGCGGCCACGTACTCGCCGAAGGCGTTCAGCGCCTCGGGGACGATCGCGCGGTTGTTGTCCCAGTCGATGAGCCCGGCCACCCACTGCTCGGCGTCCAGCGGCCTGAGCGGCATCGGCGCTATGGCACCGACCGCGCACCGCACGCCGCGCCGGGCCGGGTCGAGGACGAGCGCCACGGAGGCGACCGCCCGGCCGGGACCGGTGCGGCCGGTCGCCTTCAGGAAGACCTGCGGGGCGTGCAGCAGCGGTACGCGCACGTAGCCGATGAGTTCGCCGCCGCGCAGCATCTCCACGCCGGCCAGCAGGTGGGAGACCGGGACCTCCCGGCGGGCCCCGCCCGGGCCCGCGACGATCAGGGTGGCCTCCAGGGCGGCCAGCACCGGCAGCGCGTCCCCGGTGGGCGCGGCCGAGGCGATGTTGCCGCCCAGGGTGCCGGCGTTGCGGATGTGCGGCGGGCCCGCGGCGCGCGCGGCGGCGGCCAGCGCCGGGATCAGGGCGGCGAAGTCGGGGCGCCCCATCCGTGCGTGCGTGAGGCCCGCGCCGAGCAGCGCGTGCCCGTCCTGGTACTGCCAGCCGCGGATCTCGCTGATCCGGCCGAGGCCGACGAGCGCGGCGGGCCTGAGCTGCCCGGAGTTGACGGCGGCCATGAGGTCCGTGCCACCCGCCACGGGTACGGCGGCGGGCATGGCGCTGAGCGCCGCCACGGCCTCGTCCAGCGTCGTGGGCAGCGTGACGGCCTGCGCCGCCTGCGGTGCGTGCGTGGTCAAACCGGCTGCCCCTTCCCGCTGCCCCACTGGTCCCACCCGTGCTGCCGTACGGTACGGCCTGACAGGGCGGACGTGGCAACTCTGGCACATCTTCCCAGGGCTCGCGGACACGGGTCCGCCGGGAGGCATTCGCCCACCTCATCGGGGACATGGTCCGTTTTGACACAGGATCACCGGTGCGAGCGAATTAGCGCTGTTCGCTGACTCTTGCGGACTTTTTACAGTGCCAGTTCGAGACAGCGGGCGGCCGGCGCGCACCCGGCCGCCCGGGCCGCCGCTGCCGCCCGCGCCGCCGCCCCGGCCGCCCGCGCCTCCTGCGTACCCCGTCCCGCTACCGGACCGGCGGCGGGCCGTCCAGCGGGCGTCCCAGGACGCCGGGCCTGCGCTGCCAGGGGTGCGGTCCGGCGGGCGGGCGGTAGCCGACGCCCAGGGCGTCCAGGCGCCGGTAGTGGCCCGCCATCCGCCGCTCGAAGTCGGCGAAGTCCCGCTCGCCCGGCGCGGGCAGGGTGCTCCAGGCGACCTCGGCGAAGGCGGCCAGCCGGGGGAAGGCCTGGTAGTCCACGCGCGCGGGGCTCTCCATCACCTCGGTCCACACGTTGGCCTGGGCGCCCAGCACATGGCCCGTGTGCTCGGCCTCCAGCTCGGCCGGAACCGGCTCGAACCGGTACACGTCCTCCAGGGTGCGCACGAAGCCGATCGGCACGGGTTCGTCCGCGCCCGCGTCCTGCCGGTGGTCCAGGTACACCTGCTGCTCGGGGCACATGACGACGTCGTGGCCGGCGCGCGCGGCGGCGATCCCTCCCGCGTAGCCGCGCCAGGACGCGACGGCGGCGCCCTCGGCGAGGCCGCCCTCCAGGATCTCGTCCCAGCCGATGAGCCGGCGCCCGCGCGCGGTGAGCCACGTGTCGAAGTGGCCGATGAACCAGGACTGCAACTCGTCCTCGTCGGCGAGTCCGAGTTCCTTGATGCGGGCCTGCGCGGTGGCCGACGCCCGCCACTGCTCCTTGGGACACTCGTCGCCACCGATGTGGAAGAAGCCGGAGAACGGCGCGGCGTCCGCCGGGAACAGTTCGAGCAGTTCCTCGAAGACGCCCTCGTAGAAGCGGAGGGTGGCGTCGGTGGGGGCGAGGACGTTCTTGCTGACACCCCAGTCGTCCCAGACGGTCAGGGCGGTGGTGTCGACGACGTCGGTGTTGCCGAGTTCCGGGTAGGCGGCGATGGCGGCCTGCGAGTGCCCGGGTACGTCCACCTCGGGGATGACGGTGATGTGCCGCTCGGCGGCGTAGGCGACGATCTCGCGGATGTCGTCCTGGGTGTAGTGGCCGCCGTGCGGCTTGTCCTCCCACAGCGGGGAGGCGCGGTGGCCGTACTTCGTCCGGGAGCGCCAGGAGCCGGTCGCGGTCAGCTCGGGGTACCGCTTGATCTCGACGCGCCAGCCCTGGTCGTCCGTCAGGTGGAAGTGCAGGACGTTGAGTTTGTGGGCGGCCATCAGGTCGAGGTAGCGCAGGACGCCGTCCTTCGGCATGAAGTGCCGGGCGACGTCCAGCATCAGGCCGCGCCAGCGGAAGCGGGGGGTGTCCTCGATGTCGGTCAGCGGCAGCCGCCACCGTCCGCCGGGCAGCGGGGCGCGCCGGAAGGCGGCCGGGCCGAGGAGCTGCCGCAGCGTCTGGGCACCCCAGAAGAGGCCGGCGGGGCCGCCGCCGGCGAGGTCGGCGCCGTCCGGCGTGACGACCAGGCGGTAGCCCTCGGCGCCGAGGTCCCGGGCGACGGCGTCGTCCAGGCGCAGGCGCAGGGCGCCGTCGCCGGCCGGCGCGGGGGCGAGCGGCAGTCCGGTGGCCGCGCCGAGGGTGGCGCGCAGCCAGCGTTCGGTGCGGCCGGTGCCCTCGCCCGCCGTCACCGTGGTGTCGGGGCCCAGTTCGAAGAACCGTTCCTCGTCGGCCGTCGTACGTCCTGGCCGGGGGATCACGTCCATCACGTCAGTCACGTCAGTCCTTTACCGCTCCGCCGAGGCCGGAGACGAGTCGTCGTTGCACGAGTACGAAGAAGACCAGTACCGGGATCGTCATCACCGTGGAGGCGGCCATCACGCCGCCCCAGTCGGGATCGTCCGGTTTGTAGAAGACCAGCAGCGCCATCGGCAGCGTCGACTGGGAAGTGTCGCTGATGATGAACGACTTCGCGAAGAGGAAGTCGTTCCAGGTCGAGATGAAGGAGAAGACGCTGGTGGCCACCAGTCCGGGGAAGACCAGCGGGAAGAGGATCTGCCACAGGAAGCGCGCGCGGCTCGCGCCGTCGATGAACGCGGCCTCCTCCAGGGCTTCCGGAACGGCTTTCACGAACCCTCTGAGCATCCAGATCGCGAACGGCAGCGAGAAGGCGATGTGGGGCAGGATCAGCGATCCCAGGGTGTTGAGCTGGCCGAAGTCCCGCATCAGGAAGAAGAGCGGGATGGTGAGCGCTTCCACGGGCACCATCTGGGCCACCAGGAACAGGATCAGCAGGGTGGTGCGGAACCGGAAGCGGAACCGGGTGACGGCGGTCGCCGCCAGGAACGCGATCAGCGCGGAGGCGATCACGACGGTGCCCGCGACGAGCAGGCTGTTGAGGAAGTAGCGGCCGAACTCCTGTTGCTGGAAGACCCGTCGGAAGGAGTCCAGCGAGGGGGACGCCGTCCAGGGGCGCGGCTTCGTCGACTCGATCTCCCCGGCCGGTTTGAAGGCGCTGAGCACCATCCAGTACAGCGGGAAGGCGACCACGACCGCGACGATCAGGGCCGACGCCTCGGCCGCGAGCCGTCCCGGGCGGCGCACCCGTACGAGCGGAAGGTTCACAGCTCCTCCCCCTGGCGGCGCAGCAGCCGCAGGTAGACCAGGGTCACGGCGAGCAGGATCAGCAGCATCACGACGCCGATCGCGGAGCCGAGGCTGTACTGCGAGGACGCGAACGCCTTCTGGTAGGCGTAGACGTTCAGGACGAGGTTCTGCCCGGCGATGCCGCCGCCGCCCGTCATGACGTAGATCTGGGTGAAGACCTTGAAGTCCCAGATGACGGACTGGATGGTGACGACGACCAGGATCGGGCGCAGCATCGGTGCCAGCACGGAGCGCCAGATGCGCCACTGGGAGGCGCCGTCCAGCGCGGCGGCCTCCAGCACCTCGGCGGGGACGGCGCGGATGCCGGCGTAGACGGTGACCATGACGAACGGGAAGGAGCACCACACCACTTCGAGCAGGACGAGGAGGAAGGCGCTGTAGCGCCCGTACGTCCAGGAGTGGTCGCCGAGCCCGAGGATCTTGTTGACGGGCCCGAAGTCGGCGTCGAACAGCAGCAGCCAGACCGTGGAGCCGGTGACCGCCGGGGTCGCCCAGGCGCCGAGGGCGGCGAGCATCAGCGCGAGGCGCGGCACGGCGCGCACCCGGGTGAGGAGCACGGCGAGCGCGCAGCCGACGGCGAGCGTGCAGAGCACGCAGGCCGCCGCGAACACCACGGTGGCCACCAGGACCCGCCAGAACTGGTCGTCCCCGAACAGTTCGGCGTAGTTCCCCAGGCCCTGGAAGGTGGCCGGCTTCCCGCCGCTGACCTGGGCCTGGGTGTACTCCAGGAAGGAGATCAGGCCGAGCTGGTAGACGGGGTAGACGAGCAGTGCGCCGAGGACGACGAGGGCCGGGGCGAGGTACAGCCAGGGGGTGACGGCCCCGCGCTCGAGGGGGCGCGGGGCCGGGCGCGGCGAGCGGCGGCGCGTCGGCACCCCCGCGCGCACCGCCTCCCCCGGGCTCGTGGTCGAACCCGTCATCCGGCGGAGCCGAACACGTCGTTCATCTTCTTCGCGGCGTCCCCGGCGGCGGCCTTGACGTCCTTCTTGCCGCTGACGACCTCCTGGAACATGGTCGGCAGCACCAGCGAGGAGTCGATCTGGGCCCAGGCGGGCGTGGCCGGGACGAACTCGGTGCCCGCGGCGAGGGTGTCCACGAAGGGCTTCACGTACGGGGTCTTGGCGGCGACCTGTCCGCGTACGTCCTTGAAGGTCGGCAGGAAGCCCATCGCGTCGAACATCTCGGCCTGGGTCTTCTTCGAGGCGAGCCGCTTCATCAGGTCCACGGCGAGGGTGCGGTGCGAGGTGCTCTTGAGGACGCCGATGTTGTTGCCGCCCGCGAAGGCCGGCGCGACGGAGCCGGGCTTGACGCCGGGCAGCGGCACGACGGCGTACTTGCCCTTGGCCACGCCGGCTTCCACGGCCTGGTGGCTGAAGTCGCCGCCGATCGCCATGGCCGCCTTGCCGGCGGCGAAGGCGGTGATCGTGTCGTTGCCGGTCATGCCGGCGCACTTGGCGGCGGGGCAGTTGTCGTCGCCGAACAGGGACGTGTACTCCTCGATGCCCTTGCGGGCCGCGGGGCTGTCGATGGCGGAGGTGTAGGAGCCGGACTTGCCGGTGGCGATCTGGCCGCCGTTGGCCCAGATGAAGGGCATGGCGCCGTAGGTGTAGGCGCCGCCGACGGCGAGGCCGTACAGGCCGGGCCGGGCGGCCCGGACCGTGTGGGCGGTGGTGGCCAGTTCGTCCAGGGTCTTCGGCGGCTCGAGGTGCAGTTCCTTGAAGACGTCGGTGCGGTAGTACAGGGCGCGGACGCCGACGAAGTAGGGGGCGCCGTAGATCTTGCCGTCCACGGTGACCGACGTGCGGGCAGTGGGGTCGGTGTCCTTGGCCTCGCCCCAGGCGTCGAACTCCGCGGTGACGTCGGCGAGTCCGCCGTCCTTGACGTAGCCGGCGGTGTCGGTGTTGCCGTACTCGATGACGTCGGGGGCGCTCTTCGGGTCGTTGAACGCGGCCTTGATCCGCTGGGCCCGGGTCTCCACGGGGATGTACTCGACGCTGACGTCGGTGCCGTCGTAGGCCTTGCGGAAGTCGGCGAGGACCTGTTTGACCACCTGTTCCTTCGGCTTGTTGGAGACCTCCTGGAACAGCCAGACGCGCAGGGTCCCGGTCTTCTCGTCCTTGCCGGAGGAGGAGTTGTCGGACGTCTGCGGGGCGCAGGCGGTGGCGGTGAGGGCGGCGGCGGCCAGCAGCAGGGCCAGCCGTCCGGAAAGTCTTGCGGAGAGCTTCATGGAGCCATTCCTCCGGTCAGGGTGTTGCAACATGCGCAATGACGGTTTTGCTCTGCACAACACCACGGAGGCTAGGGACTCGGTGAACGCGCCGACAAGAGGTCTCAACCACTCTGTGACCGCCCGACGCACCCTGTGCAACGCCGGACAGCACAAAGGCCCCCCAAGCGCGCAAAACGCACTCGGGGGGCCCGATCGGCCCGGCGGGCGGGCGGCGGAGGCGGAAACGCCGCCTCTTGCCGCCGCCTCGGCGCGGGGGCGCTACTTCTTGTCGCCGCCCTTGCCCTGGTCGCCGCCGCCGCTCATGGACTCGTAGATGTCCTTGCACAGCGGGCACACGGGGTACTTCTTCGGGTCGCGGCCCGGCACCCACACCTTGCCGCACAGCGCCACGACGGGTGTCCCGTCCAGGGCGCTCGCCATGATCTTGTCCTTCTGGACGTAGTGGGCGAAGCGCTCGTGATCGCCGTCTCCGTGGGACACCTGCGGCGTCGGCTCTACGAGGGTCCCCGTTCCAGTGCCGCGCTCGGGCTCGAGAGTGCTCATACGGCAAGGGTACTGAAGCGCACGGGCATCAGTTGAGCGACGGGTCGTCCGGGTAGGTGGCGACCATGGCCAGTTCGTTGCGCTGACGGCGCAGCACCTCGCGCCACAGCCGCTCGGGGGCCGGGGAGGAGACGTCGCCCGGTTCCGACTCGACGACGTACCAGGCCCCCTGCCCCAGCTCGTCCTCCAGCTGGCCGGGCCCCCATCCCGCGTACCCGGCGAAGATCCGCAGCGAGCCGAGGGCGGAGGCCAGCAGCTCGGGCGGCGCCTCCAGGTCGACCAGGCCGATCGCGCCGTGCACCCGGCGCCAGCCCAGCGGGGCGCGCTCGCCGGGGCCGCCGCCCGGGATGACGGCGACGCCGAGTGCGGAGTCCAGCGAGACCGGGCCGCCCTGGAAGACCACGCCGGGCTCCCCGGCGAGGTCCGCCCAGCCCTCCAGGATGTCGCCCACGTCGACGGGGGTGGGGCGGTTGAGGACGACACCGAGGGAACCCTCCTCGTCGTGGTCGAGGAGGAGCACCACCGCGCGGTCGAAGTTCGGGTCCGCCAGGGCGGGCGTTGCCACGAGCAGCCGCCCTGTGAGCGAGGACACCTCGGTCATGCCAGACATGATCCCGCATCTTCCCCTGGCGTGGGGAGCCAATCCGGCTACCGGAGTGAGGGCGCGCACGGGGTACGGGAGCGTCGCGGGCGCACGCGCGCGGCGGTGACCGCGCGTGTCCACCGGCCGACCGTTCGTGTTGTGACACAGCCATGACGTTCCGGCGGTGCACGGGCTTTCGGTTGCGCGCTCCCCCGCGATTACTCTGTCTCTCCGGCCCCCTGCCCGAACCGACCGGCCGGCACCTGCCCAACTCATCGGAACGCGAGATACATGACCGTCAACGGCACTGATGACGTACTGCTTGTCCATGGCGGAACCCCGCTGGAGGGCGAGATCCGGGTCCGGGGTGCGAAGAACCTCGTACCGAAGGCGATGGTCGCCGCTCTGCTGGGCAGCGAACCGAGCCGACTGCGCAACGTGCCGGACATCCGGGACGTGCGGGTCGTACGCGGTCTGCTGCAACTGCACGGGGTGACGGTACGTCCGGGTGAGGAGCCGGGCGAGCTGGTGCTCGACCCGACCCGGGTGGAGAGCGCCAACGTGGCTGACATCGATGCCCACGCCGGTTCCAGCCGTATCCCGATCCTGTTCTGCGGGCCGCTGCTGCACCGGCTGGGCCACGCGTTCATCCCCGGCCTCGGCGGCTGCGACATCGGCGGGCGGCCCATCGACTTCCACTTCGACGTGCTGCGGCAGTTCGGCGCGACGATCGAGAAGCGGGCGGACGGCCAGTACCTGGAGGCGCCGCAGCGGCTGCGCGGCACGAAGATCCGGCTGCCCTACCCGTCCGTCGGCGCGACCGAGCAGGTGCTGCTGACGGCGGTCCTCGCCGAGGGCGTCACCGAGTTGTCCAACGCGGCCGTCGAGCCGGAGATCGAGGACCTGATCTGCGTCCTGCAGAAAATGGGCGCGATCATCGCGATGGACACCGACCGCACGATCCGCATCACCGGTGTGGACAAGCTCGGCGGTTACACCCACCGCGCGCTCGCGGACCGCCTGGAGGCGGCGTCCTGGGCGTCCGCGGCGCTGGCCACCGAGGGCAACATCTACGTCCACGGCGCCCAGCAGCGCTCGATGATGACGTTCCTGAACACCTACCGGAAGGTGGGCGGGGCGTTCGAGATCGACGACGAGGGCATCCGCTTCTGGCACCCCGGCGGGCAGTTGAAGTCCATCGCGCTGGAGACGGACGTGCACCCCGGCTTCCAGACGGACTGGCAGCAGCCGCTGGTGGTGGCCCTCACCCAGGCGACGGGCCTGTCGATCATCCACGAGACGGTCTACGAGTCCCGCCTCGGCTTCACCTCCGCGCTGAACCAGATGGGCGCGCACATCCAGCTCTACCGGGAGTGCCTGGGCGGCTCCGACTGCCGCTTCGGCCAGCGCAACTTCCTGCACTCCGCGGTCGTGTCGGGCCCGACCCGGCTCCAGGGCGCCGACCTGGTCATCCCGGACCTGCGCGGCGGCTTCTCCTACCTGATCGCCGCCCTCGCGGCCCAGGGCACCTCCCGCGTCCACGGCATCGACCTGATCAACCGCGGCTACGAGAACTTCATGGACAAGCTCGTCGAGCTGGGCGCGAAGGTGGAGCTGCCGGGCCAGGCGCTCGGCTGAGGCGCCCCGGCCACCCAGCCCCGGCCACACGCCCTTCCCCCGGCCGGGGGTCCAGGGGTCGCCCCCCGGGCAGGCACAGCATGGACAAGCTCGTCGAGCTGGGCGCGAAGGTGGAGCTGCCGGGCCAGGCGCTCGGCTGAGGCGCCCCGGCCACCCAGCCCCGGCCACACGCCCTTCCCCGGCCGGGGCCTCAGGTCCCGCTCGGTCCAGGGGTGCCCGGCCGGGGGGTGTGTACGACGATGGGGCGGCCCCCCGTGGAGGGGGCCGCCCCATTGACGTTGTCGGCCCTGCCGGGCCCCGTACGCCGTCCCGTGGCGTACGGCGGCAAGGTCACTTGCCCTTGGCGGCTTCCTTCAGCTTGCTGCCCGCGGAGACCTTCACGCTGTAGCCGGCCGGGATCTGGATCGGCTCGCCGGTCTGCGGGTTGCGGGCGGTGCGAGCGGCACGGTGGGTGCGCTCGAAGTTCAGGAAGCCAGGGATGGTGACCTTCTCGTCCCCCTTGGAGACGATGTCGCCGACGACGTCGGCGAACGCGGCCAGCACGGCGTCGGCGTCCTTGCGGGTCACCTCGGCGCGGTCGGCCAGCGCGGCCACCAGCTCACTGCGGTTCATGTTGTTACTCCCGTGTTCTTCTTGCCGTTGAGGCGTGCCACGCGGCAAAGCCGCATGTTGGGCCAGCCAAGCCGATGCTGCCAGGGTCCTCGGGGGTCCCCGGACCCGGGTCCCTCGTCAGACCCTCGCGCCCAGGGAGGCATCCTGCCCCCACCTGCGGCGGGAAAGCCAATCCGGCACCCGTAGGAGTCGTGAGAACACCCTTGGGAGTCACACGAAAAGAGGGCCCGCGCCTGGCCAGCCACGATAAGGCGCACCACTGACAGCGTCCGCCACGACGCGCCGGTCCACGGCGCGTCGTGGCGATCGTCACGCTCGGGGGCCGGCGCCCCCGAACACCCACTCCGACCGGTTCGCCCGGTTCGTCCGGTTGGTCAGATTCCGGATGTGCTGCTGGTCACCGCGCTCGCGCCGGCCGCCTTGGCGGCCTCCCGGACGGCCCCGGCCACGGCTCCCGCGACCTTGTCGTTGAAGACGCTGGGGACGATGTAGTTCGGGTTCAGCTCGCCCTCGGTCACCACGTCGGCCAGGGCCTGCGCGGCGGCCAGCATCATCTCGGTGTTGACCGTGCGCGACTGGGCGTCCAGCAGGCCGCGGAAGACACCCGGGAAGACCAGCACGTTGTTGATCTGGTTGGGGAAGTCGGAGCGGCCGGTGGCCACGACCGCAGCCGTCTGACGCGCGATCGCGGGGTCGACCTCGGGGTCGGGGTTCGCGAGCGCGAACACGATCGCGCCGTCCGCCATGGCGGCCACGTCGTCGCCGTCGAGCACGTTGGGCGCCGAGACGCCGATGAAGACGTCCGCGCCCCGCACGGCCTCCTTCAGGGTGCCCGTGAGGTTCTCGGGGTTGGTGTTGTCGGCGATCCAGCGCAGCGCCGACTCGGGGGCGGCGTCGACCAGGTCCTCGCGGCCGGTGTGCACGACGCCGTGGATGTCGGCGACCACCGCGTTCTTCACGCCCGCGGCGAGCAGCAGCTTGAGGATGGCGGTGCCGGCCGCACCGGCGCCGGACATCACGACCCGGACGTTCTCGATGGGCTTGTCCACCACGCGCAGGGCGTTGGTGAGGGCGGCGAGCACGACGATGGCGGTGCCGTGCTGGTCGTCGTGGAAGACGGGGATGTCCAGCGCCTCGCGCAGCCGGGCCTCGATCTCGAAGCAGCGGGGCGCGGAGATGTCCTCCAGGTTGATGCCGGCGAACCCGGGGGCGATCGCCTTGACGATCTCGACGATGGCGTCGCTGTCCTGGGTGTCCAGGCAGATCGGCCAGGCGTCGATGCCGGCGAACCGCTTGAAGAGGGCCGCCTTGCCCTCCATGACGGGCAGCGCGGCCTTGGGGCCGATGTTGCCCAGGCCCAGCACCGCGGAGCCGTCCGTCACGACCGCAACGGAGTTGCGCTTGATGGTGAGGCGGCGGGCGTCCTCGGGGTTCTCGGCGATCGCCATGCAGACGCGGGCCACGCCCGGCGTGTAGACCATGGAGAGGTCGTCACGGTTGCGGATGGGGTGCTTGGACGCCATCTCGATCTTGCCGCCGAGGTGCATCAGGAACGTACGGTCGGAGACCTTGCCGAGCGTGACGCCCTCGATGCCGCGCAGCTTCTCGACGATCTCGTCGGCGTGCGCGGTCGAGGTCGCCGCGATGGTGACGTCGATCCGGAGCTTCTCGTGGCCGGACGCGGTGACGTCGAGGCCCGTGACCGAGCCTCCGGAGGACTCCACGGCGGTGGTGAGCTGCGAGACGGCCGTTCCGCTCGCGGGCACCTCCAGCCGGATGGTCATCGAGTAGGAGACGCTGGGCGCCGTTGCCATGGCCGACTTCCTCTGCTTTCACCGTGTCGCGAAGTTGTGCCGTCCGATCGTCGCACCTACCCCTGAGTACGTGGTAGTCGCCCCGGGTTGCGGACTTTGTGTTCACCGGAGTGTCCACCAGGAGGTGCCAGTGGGTATCAGAAGGTGGTGCCATTTTCGGAAAGTGACTTCCACCATACGAGAGATCACGCTGTCGCGGTAGGTGCCCACGCAACAAAAGAGGCCCACGTCACATTCCTCGTGACGTGGGCCTCTCGTGAGGCTTGTGACACCGACCCGCCATGCTCGCCTCGCGGCAAGTGGTCGCTCGTAGCGACGAAGGTTGGGCCCGGGGGCT
This sequence comes from Streptomyces sp. NPDC021356, assembly GCF_040641015.1. Taxonomy (NCBI): domain Bacteria; kingdom Bacillati; phylum Actinomycetota; class Actinomycetes; order Kitasatosporales; family Streptomycetaceae; genus Streptomyces; species Streptomyces sp. NPDC021356. The sequence continues at coordinate 115,256 of NZ_JBFACU010000017.1, forward strand.
TGGATCGGGCCGGTGCCACACCAAGGCTAACAAACGGATCCGGTAAGGCCATTCCCCTGGGCGAGGTTCCTTTCCCCCGCCGCCCGCACGGGCCCCGCGCTCAGTCCCGCAGCAGGTCCGGCACCCCGGCCGCGTCCGGCTCGTCGCGCTCGCCGGAGACCACCGTGAGCTGCTGGGTGGCACGGGTCAGGGCGACGTAGAGCACGCGCAGGCCGGCCGGCGACTCGTCGGCGATCTCCGCGGGCGAGACGACGAGCGTCGCGTCGTACTCCAGGCCCTTCGCCTCCAGGCTGCCCAGTGCCACCACGCGGTCCCCCAGACCCGCCAGCCAGCGGCGGGCCTCCTCGCGCCGGTTCATGGCGACGACCACGCCGACCGTGCCGTCCACCCGCTCCAGCAGCCGTTCGGCCTCCGCCCGCACGGTGGCGCCCAGGGAGTCCCGGACGACCGCGAAGCGCGGCTCGACACCGGTGGAGCGCACCGCGGAGGGCGAACGGGAGCCGGGCATGGCCAGGGCGAGCACCTTGGCGGCCAGCTCGGCGATCTCGGCCGGGTTGCGGTAGTTCACCGTCAGCTCGAAACGGCGGCGCGGGCGGGTGCCCAGGGCCTCGTCGCGGGCCTCGGCGGCCTCGTCCGGGTCGGACCACGAGGACTGGGCCGGGTCGCCGACCACCGTCCACGTGGCGTGCCGGCCGCGGCGGCCCACCATGCGCCACTGCAGCGGCGTGAGGTCCTGCGCCTCGTCGACGATGACGTGGGCGTACTCGGTGCGCTCCTCGGCCAGCCGCTCGGCGCGCTCGCGCTGCGACTCCTCGCGCACCGGCATCAGCTCCTCCAGGCCGGTGAGCTGGTCCAGGGGGTCCAGCTCGCGCTTCTTGCGCGGCCGGGCCGGGGTGCCGAGCAGCGCCTGGAGCTCGTCGAGCATCGCGATGTCGTGCACGGTGTACCCGTCCCGCTTCAGCGAGCGGGCGACCTTGCGCACCTCGCCGGGGTTGAGGACCCGGCGGGCCCAGCGCCCCAGGCGCCGTTCGTCGGCCATGGCGGCGAGCACCGCGCGCGGGGTCAGCTCGGGCCACCAGGCGTCGAGGAACGCGACGAAGGAGTCCTCGCCCGTCACGTCCTCGTCGAAGGAGGAGCGCAGCTCGGCGGCCAGCTCGGGGTCGGTGTGCCGGGCGGCGGCCCCCGACTGCTCCCACAGGGCGTCGAGGAGCAGTTTGCGTGCGCGCGGGCGCAGCAGGTTGACCGGTGCGGTGCCGCCGAGGGCGGTGCGCCGGACGCGGTCCAGGTCCGCGGCCTCCAGTTCGAGACGGCGGCCGAAGGCGACCACCCGCAGCCGGGTCGGCGGCCCGGCGGGGGCCGCCGTCTCCTGCTCCGCGTCAGGGTCGTCGCCGAGGGCGAGCTGCCCGGCGGGGGCGTTCACGCCCTGCCGCGCGCCGGGGCCGGTCTCCAGTGCGCCCCGGGCGGCCTTCCGCAGCACCTTCAGCATCCGGTACGAGCCCTTGGCGCGGGCCACGGCCGGCGAATCGTACAGCGTGGCCTCGACGCCGTCGACGAGCGAGCCGATCGCCCGGATGGCGACCTGCCCCTCCTCGCCGAGGGAGGGCAGCACGCCTTCCGTGTACGCCACGAGGAGCGGGGTCGGCGAGACGATCAGGATGCCGCCCGCGTAACGGCGGCGGTCCTGGTAGAGCAGGTAGGCCGCCCGGTGCAGCGCCACCGCCGTCTTGCCCGTGCCCGGGCCGCCCTCGACGTAGGCCACCGAGGCGGCGGGGGCCCGGATGACGAGGTCCTGCTCCGCCTGGATGGAGGAGACGATGTCCCGCATGCTGTGGCTGCGGGCCCGGCCGAGCGCGGCCATCAGCGCGCCGTCGCCGAGGGCGGGCAGCTCCCGGCCGTCCAGGTAGGACCTCAGCTCGGGCCGCATCAGGTCGTCCTCGACGCCGAGCACGCGCCGCCCCTTGGAGCGGATCACCCGGCGGCGCACGACCCGGCCGGGATCGACCGGGGTGGAGCGGTAGAACGGGGCCGCGGCGGGCGCCCGCCAGTCGATGACCAGCGGGGCGTAGTCCTCGTCGAGGACGCCGATGCGGCCGATGTGCAGGGTCTCGGCGATGTCGGCGGTGTTGTCCTCGCGCACCGCGCCCTCGGCCGGTTCCACGGCGGTGTAGGCCCCGTCGGGTCCCTTCTTGCCGTCCTTGCCGAGGAGCAGGTCGATCCGGCCGAAGAGGAAGTCCTCGAACTCGTTGTTCAGCCGGTTGAGGTGGACGCCCGCCCGGAAGACCTGCGCGTCGCGCTCGGCCAGCGCGCCGGGCGTGCCGACCTGGCCGCGCTGTGCCGCGTCCCGCATCAGGAACTCGGCCTCGTGGATCTTCACTTCGAGGCGCCGGTACACCCGGTCCAGGTGTTCCTGTTCCATGCTGATCTCTCGGTCCCGGACCGAGTCCTGCTCCGCGTCGCGCACCGCGTCGCGCGTGGCGTCGTGAACCGATTCGACCGCGGAATCCTGTTGAGCCTGAGCGGCCACCGGGCCCCCTTCTGACGTGCTGGGCAGCCGTCAACCGTACGCGAAGGGGACCCACCGGCGGAAGCCGGACCCGGCCGTAGCCGAGCATCGGCCCCGACCGGCTCCACGCGTGTGCCCTGAGCGGGTCTACGCGTGTGCCCCGACGGAATCCACGTGTGTGCCCGGAGCGGCTCCACGCGTGTGCTTCGAGCGGGTCCACGCGTCCACCTGGACCAGCTTGCGCCCGTCGAAGGCCATGACCTCGAAGTGGTCGATCTGGTTCGGCTCGAAGGCCGCGCCGCCGCGGACGCAGAGGGGGCTCGCGCACGGTGCCGCTGGGTATGCCCAAGGTCTCGGCCGCCTCGTTGACGGGCCCTCGGAAGTACGTCTCGCCGACAACCTCCCGGTGGGCAGGGTCAGGTCGTCGAGCGCGTCCGACAGCGTCATCGGCCACCGAGGGCGGCGCGGCGGCGGTGGCGGGCGACCCGTTCGCGGTTGCCGCAGACCTCACTGGAGCACCAGCGCCGTCTGCGCCCCCGGGAGGTGTCCAGGTAGACGATCGGGCAGTTGTCGCCCGCGCACCGGCGCAGGGCCGCCCGGGCGACGGGGTCGGTGAGCAGTTCCAGGGCGTCCCGGGCGACGGCCGCGAGCAGGGCGGCGCACTGGGGCGGAGCGGCCAGGGCGCGCACGAGGGTGCCGTCCGCACGGCGTACGGCGCGCGGGGCGGGCGGGGCGGCGCGGGCGGCCTCGTTGACGCGGGCGAGGGCGAGGTCGTGGGTGTGGGAGAGCTCGCGGGCGAGGTCGTGGGTGTGGGAGAGGTCGTGGGCGTGGGGAAGGTCGTGGGCGTGGGGGTCCGGGCGCAGGGGGCCTTCGAGGTGCCCGTGGACCAGGTGCCCGATGTGCCCGCGCAGTTCGCGGAAGGCGGCGAGCCAGGCGAGGTCGGCGTGGGCGAGACCGGTGCCCGGCGGGACCAGGCCCGCGCCCGTGATCCACGCGCGCAGCGGCGGAAGGGAGCCGAGCCGTTCCTGGGGGTGGGTGGTGGAGAGGAGGTCCAGACAGACCCGCCCGGCGTCGAACCGCAGTTCGTGGGGGACCGTGTCCGTGGCCGTCTCCGGGGCCGTACCCAGTGCCATGTGCCTGTCACCGCCTAGGGGGCGACACCCCGGCCGGTCGCGGCGGACCGGGCGGCGGGGTGCTCGTCAGGGCTGGGGGAACCGTTCCCTCCCACAGTGCCCGCCCGTTCCCACGGCCGGAACCCCCCGGACCGGACGCGGGTGACGTGGACGCCCGCGTATGCGGCCGCGCGTCTCGGCGATGGGCCCCGGCACGCCGGACGCGTTGACTGGACGGCATGGCAGACATCGGCACCAGCAACGGAACCGGCACCAGCACCAGCACCCGCACCCGCACCCGCACCCGCGACGGCAGGGCGCGCCCGGGCGCCGCCGGGGTCCTGGGCACCGCCACGGTCTTCACCGGCCTGCTCGCGGGCGTCTTCTACGTCTTTGCCTGCGCCGTGATGCCCGCCTTGGCCCGCAGCGACGACCGCACCTACGTCGAGGTCATGCGGAACATCAACGACGTGATCCAGAACCCGGTCTTCCTCCTCGCCTTCCTCGGCGCCCCGCTGCTGACGGCGGTCTCGGCGTGGCAGTTGCGCGGCGTGCCGCTGCCGCGCCGGTGGGTGTGGGCGGCGCTGGCGGCCCACGTCCTCGCGTTCGCGGTCACCTCGGCCTGCAACGTCCCCCTGAACGACGCGCTGGCCCACACCGCCGGTCCGGCGGAGGCCCGCGCGCACTTCGAGCACCCGTGGGTGGCGTGGAACGTCGTACGGACCCTGCTGGTGACGGCGGCCGGGGCCTGCCTGGCGCGGGCGCTGGTGCTGCACGGCGCCACCCGGCTGCTGCGCGGCGCTACCCGTCGTCCTCCCCGTACTTCGCGTCCGACGCCGGGTCAAGGGCCAGCCGGTACCCGCGCTTGACCACCGTCTGGACCAGCTTCGGCACGCCGAGCGCCGTGCGCAGGCGGGCCATGGCGGTCTCCACCGCGTGTTCGTCCCGGCCGGCGCCGGGCAGCGCGCGCAGCAGGTCGGCGCGGGCGACCACCCACCCGGGCCGCCGCGCGAGCGCCCGCAGCAGCGCCATCCCGGCGGGCGGTACGGGTCTCAGGTCCCCGTCCACCAGCACCGCCTGCCCCCGGATCTGCACCCGGTGCCCGGCGACGGGCAAGGTCCTTGCGCGCCCCGGCAGTTCCTGGCCCAGCAGCTGCACCAGCGGACCGAGCCGGAACCGCTCCGGCTGCACGGTGTCCACGCCGTGCGCCTGCAACGGCACGGCGGTGACCGGCCCGACGCACGCGGGCAGCACGTCGTGGGCGAGCGCGGCCAGCAGCTCGGTCAGCAGCCCCCGTTCCTCCGCCCGGGACAGCAGGGACGCGGCGGCCGGGGCGCTGGTGAAGGTGAGCGCGTCGAGCCCGCCGGAGACGGCGGCGTCCAGCAGCCGGTCCAGCGGGCCGGGGTCCTCCGGCGGCAGCCACCGGTACACCGGCACCGGGACGACCTCCGCCCCGCCGGCGCGCAGCGCCTCCACGAAGCCGGGCAGCGGTTCCCCGTGCAACTGGACGGCCACGCGCCGCCCGTCCACGCCCTGTTCCAGCAGCCGGTCGAGCACCTCGGCCAGGGACTCCGAGGACGGCGACCACTCCTCGGTGAGCCCGGCGGCCCGGATCGCGCCCTTGACCTTGGGACCTCGGGCCAGCAGCTCGACCCCCCGCAGCCGGCCGAGCAGCGCCTCGCCCAGCCCCCACCCGTCGGCCGCCTCCACCCATCCGCGGAAGCCGATCGCGGTGGTGGCGACCACGGTGTCGGGCGCCCGGCCGATGATCTCCTTCGTGGCGGCGAGGAGTTCACCGTCGTCGGAGAGGGGGACGATGCGCAGCGCGGGCGCGTGCACGACCGACGCGCCGCGCCGCTGGAGCAGCGCGCCCAGTTCGTCGGCGCGGCGGGCCGCCGTCACCCCCACGGTGAACCCGGCCAGGGGCCCGGGCCCGGCCGGCCGCTGCTGCTCGTCCTGGTCGTGGTCCTGGCTCATGGCTCTCGTCCCGTGCTGGAGTCGTCGTCTGTGCCCGTGAGCCTGCCAACACCGCATGACGGGTTCGGTTCACCGGCATGTCACCAGTGTTACGTCATACCTCGGCACCGCCGAGCCGCGGCTCCCTCCCGGCGGCGACGCCGCTGGTCACGTGCTCGCCGCCCGGCCGGCGAAGGTATACGGCGTAGGTGACCAGGAAGGCCGCGCCGTAGAAGACCAGGAAGGCGGCGAACGCGGCGGTGCCGGAGCCGTGGGCGAGGAACGACTGCCGGAAGGCCAGGTTGATGCCCACGCCGCCGAGCGCGCCCACGGCCCCGATGAGCCCCATGGCGGCCCCGGACAGCCGCCGCGCGTGCGCCACGGCCTCCTCCCCGACCAGTCCCCCGGCGAGGGCGTTGGCCTGGAAGATCCCCGGGATCATCTTGTACGTGGACCCGTTGCCGAGCCCGCTGAGCGCGAACAGGACGACGAACACGGCCACGAACAGCGGCAGCGAGCCCCGCATCCCGGCGGCGACGAGGGCGCCGGTCGCGGCGGCCATGGCGACGAAGTTCCACAGGGTGATCCGCGCGCCGCCGTACCGGTCGGCGAGCCGGCCGCCCAGGGGCCGGACCAGGGACCCGAGGAGCGGCCCGATGAAGGTGAGGTAGGCGGCCTGGAGGGGCGTCCTGCCGAACTGGCCGGTGAGCACCTGCCCGAAGGCGAAGCTGTACCCGATGAACGACCCGAAGGTCCCCACGTACAGGAAGGCCATGATCCAGGTGTGGGCGTCCTTGGCGGCGTCCACGGCGGCGCCGGTGTCGTTCTTCACGGAGGCGAGGTTGTCCATGAACAGCGCGGCGAGCACGGCGGCCACGACGATCAGCGGGATGTAGATCCCCAGCAGCACACGCGGCCCGCCGCCCGCCCCGATGACGGCGAGGGCGGCGAGCTGGATGACGGGCACCCCCACGTTGCCGCCCCCGGCGTTGAGCCCGAGCGCCCACCCCTTCTCCCGCATCGGGAAGAAGGCGTTGATGTTGGTCATGGAGGAGGCGAAGTTTCCGCCGCCGATCCCGGCGAGCAGCCCGACCCACAGGAAGGTGGAGAACGAGGTGCCGGGGTGCATGACGACGAACGCGGCAACGGTCGGCACGAGCAGCAGGCTCGCGGAGACGATCGTCCAGTTCCGCCCGCCGAAGAGCGCCACGGCGAAGGTGTACGGCACCCGTGCGACCGCCCCCACCAGCGTCACCACGGACGTGAGCAGGAACTTGTCGGCGGGGCTCAGCCCGTACTCGGGCCCCATGAACAGCACGAGCACGGACCACAGCGTCCACACCGAGAACCCGATGTGTTCGCTGAGCACGGAGAAGAACAGATTCCGCCTGGCGATCCGCTCCCCCGCCCCCGCCCAGAACACCTCGTCCTCCGGGTCCCACTCCCCGATCCAACGCCTGCCCGCCATCCCGCCTCCACGCGTGCCGAGTACCTGGCTTCCGACGGTAGGAAGCCGGAGTTTCCGCGCTGTGGCGGTGGGTGACGGGGAGGGAACGTCGGTCTCACCGCGTGGGGGGCGGGGGTGAGAGGCGGCCCTCAGCGGCCCTCAGCGGCCCTCAGTCGCCGGTCGGCCACAGTCGTGGCCCGCGCCGTGCCGCCAGGTCCTCGATCCAGCCGAGGGCGAGGATCGCTGCCGCGATCAGCGGCCACACCAGGACGAACATCCACAGGCTGTACGTCGAGTCGAGCATCGACGACGCGCGGTCGCTCTGCATGAACGGCAGGTTGTAGGCCTGGTCGACGAGAGGGACCGTGGCGGTGATGAGGAAGTTGTGCCAGAGGTAGATGGTGACGGCCCTGTTGTTGGCGAGGGTGATGAGTTTCCGCCGGCGGCGCAGGTGGGCGGGGAACTCGCGCCAGGAGGGGGCGTACTGGAGGAGGATCACGACGGCCCCGAAGGACCAGGCTGCCTGGGCGAGCGGGATGTCGTTCAGGTCCCAGCCGTCGGGGCCCTGGTGGCCGGAGGCCCACCACAGGCCGAAGACCATCAGCAGGGCGGCCGAGGAGACGGCGAGGTAGCGGGGGACCTTCGCCAGGAGGCCCTCGTGGTGGGCGAAGCCGAGGAGCCAGCAGCCGCCGTACACCGCGAAGTCCGTCACCGCCTCGCCCGTCTCGCCGGGGATCCGCACCACGCCCGTACCGAGGACCGCCGTCAGGGCGAGCGGGGCGAGCAGGGTCGGCCACGGCGCCCGGCGCAGCGCCCGCAGCAGGAGCGGGGACGCCACGACGAACCAGAGGTAGGCGCGCAGGTACCACAGGGGGCCCGCCGCGTCGTCCGGCCAGGTCGTCTCCAGCAGGCCGGAGTCGGAGCCCAGGTGTGCGGGGTAGGGCGGGGCGCCGACCGGGACGACGTAGTCCAGGAGCTTGGTCACCCACAGGCTGCCGCCGAGGTCCGGATCCTTGAACGGGTTCCAGCCTCCCACCAGCAGCAGCGGGAGCAGGACCGCGCCGAACGCCCACAGCGGGGGCAGCAGCCTGCGCAGCCTGCCCTTGACTACGCTCAGGGCCGGGCGGTTCAGGGAGCGTGCCATCAGGGAGCCCGCCAGCGCGAACATCACGCCCATCGAGGGGAACAGCACGGTCAGCCAGGCCCAGCCGAACAGGTGGTAGAGCACCACCCGGAACAGGGCCAGGGCCCGTAGGAGGTCCAGGTAGCGGTCGCGGCCGGCCGGTCCGCGCGGGCCGGCGGCGGGCTTCGGAGCGAGGGTCTGGGTCATGCCACCGGCCTCCGCACGGTCGGGTCGCTCAGCAGGTCAGGACCGCTCACCGCAGCAGCCGGGTCGCGGGGTGCGGGACCGGCCGGTGCCTCCACCACGCCGGTGCGGCGCAGCTTCTGCCAGCGCAGCCGGCCGCCGGTGAGGGCGGTGATCCAGGACTGGAGCAGCACCACGTACATGAGCTGGCGGTAGAGGATCTGCTGGAGCGGGAGCGAGATCAGATGGGTCATGCGCTCGCGGTCCAGCCGGAACGCGTACGCCGCGCAGAACGCCTGGATGGCGAGCACGCCCAGCCAGGCCACGACCGTCCTTGCGGTCGGGCCGAAGATCACGCCGTAGAGGAGGAAGAGGTCGATCAGCGGGGCCAGCAGCGGGGCGACCACCATGAAGAGGGACACCAGGGGCAGGCCCACGCGGCCGAAACGGCCGGAGGGGCCGCGGTCGAGGAGCGCGCCGCGGTGTTTCCAGATCGCCTGCATGGTGCCGTAGGACCAGCGGTAGCGCTGGGACCACAGCTGCTGGACGGACTCGGGCGCCTCGGTCCAGGCGCGGGCGTTCTCGGCGTAGACGACACGCAGGCCGGCGCGGTGCAGGGCCATGGTGATGTCGGTGTCCTCGGCGAGCGTGTCCTCGCTCATGCCGCCGACCTGTTCCAGGGCCGAGCGGCGGAACGCGCCGACCGCGCCGGGGATGGTCGGCATGCAGCGCAGCACGTCGTACATGCGGCGGTCGAGGTTGAAGCCCATGACGTACTCGATGTGCTGCCAGGCGCCGATCAGGGAGTCCCGGTTGCCCACCTTGGCGTTGCCGGCGACCGCGCCGACCCGCGGGTCGCCGAAGGGCTGGACGAGTTCGCGGACGGTGGAGGGTTCGAAGACGGTGTCGCCGTCCATCATCACGATCAGGTCGTGGGAGGCGTGCGCGATACCGCGGTTGAGGGCGGCGGGCTTGCCCGCGTTGCGCTGGCGCACCACCCGTACGCCGGGCAGGCCCATCGCCTCGACGAGGTCCGCCGTGCCGTCCGACGAACCGTCGTCGACGACGACCACCTCGACCGGGTGCTCGCTCGCCATCAGGGAACGCACCGTGTTCTCGATGCACTTGGCCTCGTTGTACGCCGGTACCAGCACCGAGACCGGTCCGGTGACCGGCGGCCCCCAGCCGAAGCCGGGGCGGCGCACCCGGCGGGCGTGCGCGGCGGAGAGCAGCAGCATCAGCGCGAACCTGGCGATGACCAGGGCGCCGACCAGCGCCAGGCACCCGCCGAGCGCGTCGGTGAGGTCGTCGGAGGCCCGGACCAGGAAGATCCACGCCCTGCCCTTCCACAGGTCCGCGCCGGTGACCGGGGTGAGCGCGCTGGGCGCTCCGAGCGCCTCGGTGAGGTTGTCGAACCGGTAGCCGCGCGCCTGGAGTCGCGGCAGGTACCGGTCCAGCGCCTGCACGGTCTGGTGGCGGTCGCCGCCGGAGTCGTGCATCAGTACGATCGCGCCCTCGCCGTCCTTCGGGGTGGCCCGCCGGACGATCTCCGCCGGGCCGGGCTTCTGCCAGTCCTCGCTGTCGAGGGTGTTGACGACGGTGATGTAGCCGCGGCTGCCGATGTACTCGGTCACCGGCCAGGAACGGTCGTCCATCGCGTCGGCGAAGGAGGAGTACGGCGGCCGGAACAGCGAGGTGCGCACCCCGGCCGCGCCGGTGATGGCGAGCTGGTTCTGCGACAGCTCCCAGTCGATGCGCTGCTTGGACTGGTAGGACAGGTCGGGGTGGTTGAAGGTGTGCAGGCCCACCTCGTGGCCCTCGGCGACCATGCGCCGGACGAGGTCCGGGTATCGCGAGGTCATGGTGCCGGTGACGAAGAAGACGGCGTGCGCGTGGTGCTTCTTGAGCACGTCCAGCACCTGGGGGGTCCAGGTGGGGTCGGGGCCGTCGTCGAAGGTGAGCACGAGGCGGTGGTCGGGCACGCGCAGGCTGGTCGTCTGCCCGTGGCGGGTGTCGATGACCGGCCCGCCTTGGAGGATCTTGTCCGGCACGGTGTCGGTGGCCGCCTCGGACCGGATGCGGTGGTCGGCCATGATCTCGCTGTGCACGTAGCCGCGCAGCACCAGCATCGCCATCAGCGCGGCGAGGAGAACCACGGGCACGATGAGGCGGAGCGGCAGCCGGAACGGACGCCGGGCCGTCCGGCGCCGCCCGCCGGGCCCTCCGGGACGCGCTGACGCGCGGCGGGGACGGGAGCGGGGGCGGGCGGAGGACTGGTGGCGCGGACCGTGGTCGCCGGTGGGGCGGCCGGTGTCGCCACCGGTGCCGGGCCGGGGGGCGGCGTCGCCCCGGCCGCCGGGCGTGCCGCGGCCCGCGGCGGACTCGATACGGCGGCCCGTGCCGTCGCCCTCCACACGGCGGTCCGCTCCGTCGCCCTCCCTGCCGCGGTCCGTGTCGTCGCCTTCTGCCGTGCGGTTCGGGTCGGTGGTCCTCGGTGGCCGCCCGCGGCGGATGTGGGCGGCCATCAGGCGCGGTTATCCGGGGACGCGGGGGACGTGGGCGTCGCGGTGCCGGACGTGCCGGGGCCGGGAGGCGAGGTCGGGCCCGGGGGCGTGGTGGGACCGGGGGCCGAGGTCACGGGTACCGGAGTTCCCGGGCCGTCCGCGACCGTTCCCGGGCCGCCGGTGCCCGTGCCGGTGCCGGTTCCCGTGCCCGTAGCGGCACCGCCGCCCCCGCCACCGCCCGCGCCGCCCGCGCCTGCCCCGCTGCTTCCCGCTGCCGGTGTCGACGGGCCGGAGCTCGGGGAGCCGCCGCCACCAGTGGTCGGCGTCGTCGGTCCCGTCGACGGGGAGGCCGGAGGCGGGGACGGCTCGGTCACGGGGCCGCCGCTGGTGCCGGAGCCCGGAGGCCGGGACCCGGTGGTCCCCGAGGTGGCCGACCGCGGCCCCGCCGAGGAGCCCGGCCGGTGCGGTCCGGCGGACGCGCCGGCTGCCCCGCCACCGGCGCCCGGCGTCGGCCCGGTGCCGCCGGCGGCCGGGGCGGAGACGCCGGGCGCCCCCGGCAGCCCGGACGCGCCCGGCGCCACGACGCCCACCCCGGTACCCACTCCTGCTCCTGCTCCCACTCCCGTACCGGCACCCGGCGGGCGGGGCGGGTCCGAGGGCTCGGCGGAGGTGTCGACCTTGCTCGCGGGCCGGTCGTCGGCCTGGCCCGGCACCGGCAGCCAGGGTGCCCTGGAGTTGCCGGACACGAGGGTGACGACGATGACGGCGGCGTACACCGCGCAGCTGATCCCCGCCGCCATCCCGATCCGGCGGAACCGGCGGCTGCGGCGGCCGGACGCGTCGACGAAGACCGGCCCCTCGGAGCCCCCGGCCCGCCGCTCCCCGCAGCTGCCGTCCGGCTCCTCTCCGCCGGGTCCGGTGGCTCCGCTACGTCGAGTGGATCCGGTACTTCCTGTTGATCCGGTACTTCCTGTTGATCCGGTACGGTCGAGCCGGACGGTCAGCTCCTCCGTCCCGGGGCCGCCGGAGCCGGCCCCCGCCTCGCTCCACGGGTCCTCGACACGCACCGCGGCGAGCGCCCCCGTCTCCGGGAATCTCTGGGTGCCGCCGTCCGCCTGCGCATCCTGCGCGCCACCGGCGTCGGAACCAGTCGTTCCGGTCGCCGACGCGGCCTCGGGCCATTCGGGTTGGGCTTGTTCCAGCCCCTTTTTCACGCGCACGTTCGTTCCCCCACGGGAGTGTTCCGGGCGCGCCTACGACCCCGAGCCCGCGTCGCCGGAACAGGCCCCCACCTGCCCGAGCGCCCCCCTTGTCCCACCCTGCTCGGCGGTCATGAACGTACGCCCATGAGGACCGCCCCCACCGTGAAAGATCAATGGTGAACGGAATTGACCGATTCGCCGTTGGCTGGAATCCATCCGGTTTCGGTCGCCGCATCTCCGTCCGGTCTTTCCGGCAGGGGCGGTGCCCTTCAGGCGCCCTTCAGGCGCCCTCCAGACCCCCTTCAGGCTTCTTCAGCCCCTCCAGGCGCCCTTCAGGCCACCCCCTACTTCAGGTACGGCCCGTCGGTGCCGACCTTGCCGGGCGCCGCGTTCTTGCCGCCCAGGTCGAGCACGTAGACCCGCAGGTCGCCCTTGCCCGGGGCGGCGACGGTCAGGGTGCCGCCGGTGACCTGCCGCACGTCACCGGTGACGGCGTCCTTGTACGTGCCGTTCGGGATCCCGGTGTAGGTGGCGCCGTCGGTGACCGCGACCAGCGCGAAGCTGTCCACGCCGGTGGCCGCGTCGGTGTAGCGGCGTTTGAAGTCCATGCCGCCGCCCGAGACGCCCTCGGTGGAGTACTGGCCCATCTGCAGCGCGGGCACGGCGCGGCGGATCTGGTTGAGCCGTTGGAGGTGCTTGACCAGCGGCTGCGCGAGGGTGGTGGCGACGGCGCCGCTCGCGCTGTCGGCCTTGGAGAACTCCGAGGCGGTGACGGTGCCTTCGAGGTGGTCGCCGTAGTAGGCGCGGCCCGTCGTGGCCAGCGGGCAGCGCGGGCCGCAGTCGATGGTCTTGCCGGCCTGGAACTGGATCTCCGAGCCGTAGTAGAGGGTCGGGATGCCGCGGAAGGTCCACATCAGGGCCATGTTCTCGGCCCAGGCGTCCTGCCCTCCGTCGTAGCGCACGCTCGACTTGTTGGGGCCGTAGTCGTGGCTGTCGACGTACACGACGTTGTACGTGGCGTCGTTGGTGGAGTCGTCGGAGTCCTTGCCGTTGGAGAAGGCGTTGTGCGCGTCACCGAAGTTCATGTGCATGCGCATGTCGATGATGTTCATGCCGGAGAACTTCGAGTGGTCGGGCGTGTGGTAGCTGTTGCCGTTCAGGAAGGCGTTGGTGGAGGTGGGCTGCTGCCCGGTGCCCAGTTGCTCCTCGTAGTTGTACTGGTCGAGGGCGGCCTGGGTGTCGTCGGCGGTGTACTCCTTGCGTTCCTTCCAGGTGTAGAACTGCGCGGAGTGGTTGACCGAGCCGCGGTTCCACTTGTCGTTGACGAACGCGCCGACCTCGCCGAAGACGAAGAAGTCCTGCGCCTTGTCCGGACCCCAGTCCTGCGCCACGCGCTGCTGGATGGCGGGCAGGAAGCGGCGGTTCCAGGTGATGCGGGGGACGTGGACGGCGGTGTCGAGACGGAAGCCGTCGACGCCCATGTCGATGTACTTGTCGTAGGCGCCGATGAGGTAGTTCTGCACCTCGGGGTTCTCGGTGTTGAAGTCGGCGAGGTCGTCGGCGAGCCAGCAGGAACGGGAGTCCTCGCCCTCCCAGTTGCCGATCCAGCACTGGTGGTAGTACTTCGAGGGGAACATGCCGCTGGTGGGGCTGGGCCACTGGCAGTTGTAGAGCGTGTAGCCCTCGGGACTCTTCTGACCGGTGGGCTTGCCCCAGTTCAGACAGGTGTTGCCGGAGGGCTCGGCGGTCGACCACAGGTCGCCGTTGTAGTAGGACTTGCCCGACTTGGGTTCGACGGTCAGCCCGTCGTACTCGAAGCCCGGCTGCTTCTCGTCGTAGTACCAGGACCACTGGGAGTCCCGCACGCCGTACACGGTCGGCACGAACAGGCCCTTGGCGCCCCACCGGGAGCTGTGGTTGTAGACGACGTCCTGGTAGATCTTCATACCCTTGGCGTGGGCCGCGTTGATGAGGTCCTGGTAGGAGGCGCCCGCCGACTCCAGGCGCGGGTCGACCTTGTAGAAGTCCCAGCCGTGGTAGCCGTGGTAGTCGTAGTCGGAGCGGTTGAGGACCACGGGGGTGATCCAGACCGCCGAGAAGCCGAGTGCCTTGATGTAGTCGAGTTTCTCGACCAGGCCCTTGAAGTCACCGCGGAACATGGGGTCGTGGTTGGCCGCGTTGCCGGAGGTGACGTCCTGGCTGCCGCCTCGGTTGTTGCTGCTGTCGCCGTCGTAGAAGCGGGCGGTCAGCACGAAGTAGATCGGGTCCTTGCGCGGGTCACCGCCGAGCATGGTGCCCTGCCGGGCCGGGGGCGGAGCCTGTCCGGTCGTCGCGTTCGCCGGCGCGGAGGCGGCGGAGGTGTTGCCCGCCGCGTCGACGGCCTGGACCGTGTAGGTGTACGTGGTGTCCGCTTCGAGCCCGGTGTCGGAGTAGACGGTGGAGCCGGTGCTGACCACCGCCGTGCCCTTGCTCCCGCCCGTGCGGGTGACCTGGTAACCGGTCACGCCGGTGTCGTCGGTCGACGGCTCCCAGGTGAGCACGACGGAGGTGCCGGTCGCGGAGGCCTTCACGGAGGTGGGCACGGTGGGCGCGGTGGTGTCGGGGGCGGTGGCCGCGCAGGGGTCCTTCGCGTCCTTGGTGACCTTGCCCGCCTTGACGGTGCTGAGGCCGCCGGTCAGCGCGTAGTTGGCGCCGTTGTTGTTGTCCCAGGTGCCGTTGCCGTTGTTGAAGGTGGCCTGCCAGCCCGTCGCCGTGCCCAGGTCGACGGTCTTCTTCACCCAGCCGGTGCAGGCCGCGTCCATGGCGACGCCGGGGGCCGTGGTCCAGGCGCCGCCGTCGGGCGCCCAGTGCAGGTTGACGGTGGACCAGCCGGTGCCGGTGGTGGCGTAGAAGACGGTGGCGCTCTGCGCGCTGCCGTCGCCGCCCCCGCCCTGGCCTCCGTTGTCGTCGCCGCAGGGGTCGCTGTGCGCGATGACCCCGTCCTTGACGGTGACGGTGCCGCTGCCCAGGTCGTAGTTCTTGCCGCCGTTGTTGTCCCAGGTGCCGCTGCCGTTGTTGAAGGTGGCCTGGAGCCCGGCCGCCGACCCCAGGTCGACGGTCTCCTTCACCCAGTCCGTGCAGGCGGCCTCCATCCGCACGCCCGGCACGGTGGTCCAGCTGCCGCTGTCCGGTGCCCAGTGCAGGTAGTACGAGGACCAGGCGCGGGACTTGGTGTAGTAGAAGACGGTGGCTGTGTCGGTGCCGGTGGTGGCGGTGGCGGTGGTCGCGCCCGTGGCACCGGAGGCGGGCGTCGTCCCGGCGGCGAGCAGGCCCGCGGCCAGGGCGGCGACGGAGGCCAGCGCGGTGGCTGCGGTCCGCCGTGACCTCCTCCGGAAGGGCCTGAACAGCGGTGGTCGGGGTCGGGTTCTCTCCATCGAGGGCTCCTCGGACGGGTCCGCCGGGCAGCACGAAGCTCCCGTACGGCCACGGGGGGAGCTGGGGGGAGCGGCGGAACGGCTGAGCGGGTGGCTGAACTGAGGGCCGAGACACGCCACTCGACCGCAGAACCTTGCGAAAGGCGCTGCAAGTTTCTGCGGGGAGGTTACTCAGAGGGGACGGGGGCGTAAAGGGTTCGAGCAGGGGCTCCTTCGGGTCCTGACACCCGAGACGATGCGACAGGGCCGCCACCACGCGCTTCACGAGAAAACACTTGCTGCACTTTTCAGAAACCTTGCAGGTTGCGGCGGCCCCCACTCGCCCTCATGCGGGACACGGGGGCCAGGGCCGGATCAGCCCGCCCTCACGGGAAGCAGGAGGACGATCACGGTGAACAGCGGGTCCTCTCGCGTCGCCGGGCGGCCGTGCGGGCCTTGCTCGCGGCCAGCAAGCCGCGCGCCTCGACCAGTTCCGCCTCGGACAGCGCCTGCCCTTCCAGCAGGGTCTCTTCGACGAACTGCCGCGCTTGCTCGGCCCGCCGACGCCGCTCAACACGGCTGCGCGTGATCGCGTTGATCAGCGTCGATTTCATGGTCATGCGAGGGCCTCCTGTGCAGGAAGGGCGATGAGATCAGCAGGGTTGGGGGGCGCGCACCGAGGCGCGAAGGCGGTCGACCTGGGCGTGCACGGTCATCGCCGGGGTGCCTGCCGTCCGCCCCGGCGGAACGGTTCCCGCATCACCCCGGCAGGCCCGGCAGAGCCCTCCCGGCAGGGCTTCCGGGCGGCCGGGTACGCGGCAGTCCGTGCACTCCATGAGCGCGGGAGGTGCGGAGCGTGCCTGCGGGCCGGGCTGGGCGGGCGGCAGCTTGTCCACGAGCCGGCGTCGCACGAACGCCCCAGGCGCATGGACGTGCTCCGGCAGGCCGGTGACGAGGACCCGCGTCAGGTGACCGGGGTCCACCCCGCGCCTGAGCCATTCGGCCGCCGGCTCCTCCAGTGCCGCGCAGTCGGCGGCGGAGAGGGCGAGGCGCGGGTCGTGCAGACCGAGGCGGGCGAGGGTGTCGCGGGCGGTCGAGGGTCGGTCATCGGTGGTGGTTGCGGACGGCGGCTCAGCCGGAGTGCGGGCTTCGCTCTCGGGCGCGGAGGCGGACGCGTCCGGCACGCCACCCTCCAGGAGCCCCGCCCACCACTCGTCATCCCGTGCGGTACGGGACCAGTACGTCAGGAACACCCAGCGCGTACCGGTCACCGCGCCGTCGCCCGGGACGACCCGGCGGCGTACGCGCCGCAAGTGCCCCGCCGCGCTCAGCTCGTTGAGCGCCGAGCGCACCGCCTGCTGACCGTACAGCGGTTGCGCCTTGGCGAGGGTCTTCGCGTCCATCGCGGCGTTCTCGTCGAGCCGGTCGATCAGGCTCGCGAGGTACGCCGCGCGGGCGTGCAGCCGGTCGAAGTCGCCCGCGCGGGGCGGCGCCTGGTCCGGCGCGGACCGCTTGCCATATCCAGGCTTGGCCAGGGGATGCGCTGCGCGTGCGGGCAGGGCAGCGATAAGGTTTCCGTCAGCCACGGGTCGACTCGCGTTCGATCTTGGGGTGAGACCCCGGCGGGTGTTGGTAGCACCCGACCGGGGTCGTTTGTTGCTGCGAACGCTAGAGGGTCGCGACGGTGCGTCGCAACTCGCTCACGAAAAGTCAGCGTTGCTGGAACGGGGAGGGCGGGAGGGTGGGTTGAGGTCTACCGCCCATTCCTTCAAGAAGCGGCTCGGGGCTCGCGGCCCGGAGCCCGGGGCTCAGGCTTCGTCGCAGGCAGCGAGCGTGAGGAAGGCCGACCATGCGCCGGCGCCCACGGAGAAACGGGGGCTTCGAGCCCCGAGCTTCGAGTCGCGGATGTGGATGGTGTGGGGGGCCTGGGAGGTGGCGGCGACTTCCAGGCATTCACCGCCACCGGAGCTGCTGTAGCTGGATTTATGCCAGGGGTAGGCGACTTCGAGGCAGGCACTACCCTCCGAGTCGCTGTAGCTCGACTTGAACCACGACAGGCCGTCGCTCACAGCTCCTCCGCCACCTTCCTGATGAACCGGGCAGACTCCTCAACACTAAGCGCCTGCATGCGGATCATGCCATAGCGCTGAGTGAGTGCACTGAGCTTGTCCCCGTCAGAGTAGAGCGCGCCCGTCGACTGCCCGTCCACAAAGGCGAATCGCTCATGGTCGCAGGTTTCGGCGAGCACCATCGGCCCGCTGAGCGCCGCAGTCGGGGCGTTGAGGAACGGAAGTACCTGGATGGACAAGTGAGCCCGCTGACTGACCTCCAACAGGTGGTCGCACTGCCGACGCATGACATCACGGTCACCCACAACCGAGCGCAAGGCGGCCTCGTGGATGACGAAGCTGAAGTGCGTCGGGGGTTTGCTGACCAGCTTCTCCTGCCGTTTCAGTCGCGCAGCAACCCGCTCCTCCACCGTTTCCTCATCCAAAGGCGGGCAGTTGCTGCTGATCAGTGCACGTGCGTACTCCGACGTCTGCAACAGCCCTGGGACCAGAAGCGGCTCGTACCACTGCATGGTGATCGCCTCGGCCTCCACGAGCACGTACTGCTGCGTACGCTCCGGGAACGGCTCAGGCTTCAGGAACTCATGCGCGGCCAGCAACTTCCCCCGCGCCCCGCACAACTGGTCCGCGATCTGCAACAACCGCAACGTCGGCCTGCGCCGCCCGCACTCCATCGACTTGACGTACTCGTAGTCGTACCCGGCCTCCTCGGCCAGCGCCTGACGGCTGACCTGGGCCTCCTCGCGCCACAGCTTGATCTGCCCGCCGCAGTACCGCCAGTTCTGCTGCGCCTGCGGGGACTCCCCCGTGGCCACGCGCCCTCACCCGCCTCCCGCCGACACAGCGCCTACGTACACGCTGTGTACCCGACTCGCCACGCTGAGGCTAGTCACCGAACACGAGGCGTATCCACGGTTCGGCCGAGTTCCACACGCAAGGGCGCGCAGACGACGGCTCAGCCCTTGTTCTCCGGGCCCTTCTCGGAGCCCTTCTCGTCCTTCTCCGCCAGCTTCCCGATGTAGTCCTGGGCCTTGTCGACGGCGGAGTCGATCTTGTCGTGGTGCTTGCCGCCGGTCTTGCCGTCGATGAAGTCGCCGGCCTTCTCCAGGCCGGCGGAGATCTTGTCGCCGTGGGTCTCGGCGAGGTCCTCGACCTTGTCCTTGAGGTTCTTCAGGTTCTTGAGCTGTTCGAACATGTGCGTGCGTCCCTCTACAGCGGTGTAGTTGCTGAGCCCCCATGTTCTCATCGCGGACCGCCGCCACCCGCACCGTCCGTGTACAGCCGCGCCGCGTACCGCCGGGGACACTCCCGGGACGGCGCGGCGACCCGCAGCCTGGTGCCGCCGAACGACGAGCCACACGTCCCCCACGCGAGGAACCCCACGCCCATGCCGACGACGCCCACCCCCAGCACCACGCCCCACCGCTCGCCCCGGCGCGCTGCCCCGTGACATCGAGTGGCGCATGCCGCGCCATGCCCGCAGCGTGGGGCGGGCCCGGACGTACCTGCGGGAGCAGGCGGCGGCGTGGAAGGTTCCGGACGAGGTGACGGAGACGGCCGTACTGCTGCTGAGCGAGCTGATGACGAACGCGTACCGGCACGCGCGGACGGCGCCGGGCCGCGAGATCTGGGCCCGCTGCGTGCTGGACGACACGGGCCGGCTGCGCGTGACGGTCACCGACGCGAACGAGAGCCTGCCGGAGCCCCGCGAGGCATCACCGGAGGACGAGTCCGGCCGGGGCCTGGCCCTGGTGGCCGAACTGGCGGACGACTGGGGAGCGGAACCCCGGCCCGGCGGGATCGGCAAGACGGTCTGGTTCGAGCTGGACGCGTGTCCTCGGACCGCCTGCTGATGTCGGTGGCTGCCAGTACGGTGGGCACACCGCACACTCGAAGGAGCCCGGCGTGACCACGCATCCCGAGCAGGGACACGAACTCGTCCCGCGCCCCGAACGCACCCCCGAGGCGGTCCGGGTCGCCCTGGCCCGTGTCGCTCCGCACCGGCTGGGCGAGATGGAACAGCACAAGGAGCAGGCGCTGGCCACCGCCATCCAGGACGGCAGGATCGGCCACCTCCAGCACTGGCTCACGCACTGGCAGGTCCAGGTCGAGATCGAACGACGCCCGGACCTCCACGCGCGCCACCACGCCGCGCTCACTGCCCTGAACGAGAGCAGCGGCAAGGACGCCCCCGAGTTCCGCACCGCGATGGACGAACTGCACGCGGTCGAGGCCGAGGCCCGACAGGCGGTGTCCGCTTGAACTGGCGGTGGGAGTACGACCCCAGCGAGGTTCACGTCATCGGGGGTGCCCCGCCCTCGCTCGTGGCGGAGGTCGAGAAGAAGGCCGACGAACTGGTCCGTGCCGCCGCGGCCTTCTACCTCGACGGCACGGCATACCAGGGCACGGGCCCGAAGGGCGACATCGCCCACGTACCCGGCGGGTTCTTCCTGTATCTGGTGGTCCCCCGGCACGAATGCCTGTACGTGCACCAGGTGACCTACCTGTAGGCGGCGCCGGCGCTCCCAGGATGCGGGGTGCAATGGCATCTCACCGTACCGCCTCTCCGGCCCGGCGGGATCGGCAAGACGGTCTGGTTCGAGCTGGCCACGGGAACTGAGAACTGAGGCCGGGGCCCTGTGAGCCCGGCGTGCTCCGCTCTACTGCCAGAAGACCTCTTCCACCACGATCTGGGGATCCTCGGTCCTCTGGACGAAGACGTACCTCAGCCACCCGTGCCCGTTGTCGAAATACAGAACACGAGACCCTTTCGGATCACTCGACCTGGCAGGCTCGACGTGCATGCTCGCGGGCAGACCGGCGTCGGTCTCGATGTCGCGAAAATACGGGTCCGCCGCCGTGACCAACTCGGCACGTGCCGCATCGAGCGCCTTGCGGACATGCTCGGGAAGCGCGTCACGCGCGGCCTGCGCCTTGAGCGTCCAGTCCATCTGCCAGGGCGGGCCCATGAACCCGGCGTCCGTCACTGCCCGGGCTCCGTCCGGGCCGCCAGGTGCCGGAGGTTGGAGGCTTCCTCCAGGAGTGCTCCGGCCTCGGCGGCGTCGTCGCATTCGTACGCGGCCCGGTGTTCGAGAGCGGTGACGTAGGCGTCGAGGTGCGGGTCGCGGGCGATGGCGTACTCGCCCCACCAGCGGGCCATGAAGGCGGGGACGGTGGTGACGTCGTAGGCGTCCGCGACGTACCGCTTCCAGTGGGCGTCGAAACCAGGGAGCAACTGCGGAGCGTGCTGCGCGATAGCGGCCCGCAGGGCTTTCGGATTCCTGTCCGGCATGGGCGGGACGCCGGGTGTGGGGTGCGAGGCTGCTGTCGTCATGGGTCCTCCGGAAGGGTGCGAAGGATGCAGGGCGCCATGGCATTCACCGTACCGCCTCCCCGGCCCGAGCCCGCCGCCCACACGACAGGCCCCGCCGCTCGGAAGCGGCAGGGCCTTGTCTCACATGGGGTACCCGCAGGTGCGGGTGAGTGGAGATGGCGGGAATCGAACCCGCGTCCAACGGTGCGGAACCAGGGCTTCTCCGTGTGCAGTCCGCTTCGATTTTCTCGGCCCCGGAGATCACGCGGACAAGTCTCCGACGGGCTCAGTCACTGTTTGGTTTCCCTCTTCACCCCGTGACCGGGATCAAGGTTTAGTCCCCTAGCTGATGCCAGGATCCGGGTCGGGAACAGCCCCGGGCTGACACTCCCTTATAGGAGGCTCGCGATCGCTACCTGAGATCAGGCAGCGAGGGCGAAGGCCTGCTGGGAGGAATCGCGCTTGGTATTGGCGATTATTTTTTTCGGCCTGTGGTTTACGAGATCATGGCCGCTTCCTCGACACGCTTCCCCTGCTTCGACAGCCGCTGTCGAAACCGATCATCCCCATGTTGATTTTTCAAACCCACCCTCCGGAGAGGGGCCCTTCCTCAGAAGGGAGCCGCACCGGCTGTGCGGTGCGTTGCCATCGTACGTGACCAACGCGGGTCCTTGCCAGCTTATTCCCGCGGTCACGCCGCCCAGGTCAGGGCGTGCTCACGCCCGCTCCTTGCGCCGCACCGCCGAGATCACCCGCTCCGCCTCGCGGCGGTCCTGCTTCTCGCGCAGCGTCTGCCGCTTGTCGTACTCCTTCTTGCCCTTCGCCAGCGCGATCTCGATCTTGGCGCGGCCGTCCTTGAAGTACAGGGCGAGCGGCACGATCGTGTGACCCGTCTCCTGGGACTTCGACTCCAGCTTCTCGATCTCCTCGCGGTGCAGCAGCAGCTTCCGCTTGCGCCGCGCGCTGTGGTTGGTCCACGTGCCCTGGCTGTACTCCGGCACGTGCACGTTGTGCAGCCACGCCTCGTGATCGTCCAGCTGCACGAAGCCGTCGACCAGCGACGCCCGCCCCTGGCGCAGCGACTTCACCTCGGTGCCGGTGAGGACCAGACCGGCCTCGTAGGTGTCGAGGATGTGGTAGTCGTGCCGCGCCTTCTTGTTCTGCGCGATCAGCTTGCGCCCTTTTTCCTTAGCCATAGTGCCGACCATTTTGGCACCACACAGGGGGTGTGCGGAAAGTTCATTTTCCCGGCTCGCGCGTCAGGACGGGTCGCCCAGGCCGGTCAGGACCGTACGCGCCCGGCCCATCGGGTCGCCGCCGGCGTCCAGGTCCGGGGTGATGCCGTGGCCGTCCACGCCGCGCCCGCCGGGGGTGCGGTAGTGGCCGACGGTCAGCTCGGCGACGGAACCGTCGGGCAGCCGCGTCGGCATCTGCACCGAGCCCTTGCCGAAGGTCCGGGAACCGACGACGACGGCCCGGCCGCGGTCCTGCAGCGCCCCGGTGAGCATCTCGGCCGCACTCATCGTGCCGCCGTCGACGAGCGCGACCAGAGGCCTGGCTGTGTCGCCGCCGGGTGCGGCGTGCAGGGCCCGCTGCCTGCCGTCGACGTCGTAGGTGGCGACCAGGCCGCCGTCCAGGAAGGCGGAGGCCGTCGTGACCGCCTCGGTGACCAGGCCGCCGGAGTTGCCGCGCAGGTCCAGGACGATCCCGGAGGCGGGCGGCGCGGCGCGTACGGCCGTACGGACGCGGTCGCCCACGCCCTTGGTGAAGGCGCTGATCCGGATGACCGTCGTCCCGTCGGCCAGGCGCCGCACGGTGACGGGGTCCGTGGACAGCCGGGCCCGGCGCAGCGTCCGCGACCACGCGCGCGTGCCGCGCTCCAGGCCCAGGGTGACGGAGGTCCCGGCGGGCGCGTCGTCGGCGTCGCCGCGCAGTAAGGAGACGACGTCGGTGACGGGCAGCCCGTCCACCTTCGCGCCGTCCACGCTGCGCAGCCGGTCGCCCGCGCGGATCCCGGCGTCGGCGGCGGGCGAGCCGGTCTGCACCTTCATGACGTCGATCCGGCCGTCCCGCTCCCGCCGCGCCCACAGGCCGACTCCGGTGTACCGGCCCGCCAGCGACTCCTGGAACTCGGCGAAGTCACCCGGGGAGTAGACGGCGCCCCAGCGGTCGCCGCTGCGGCTGACGGCGTGCTCGGCGGCCTCCATCGGGGACTTGCCGGCGGCCATGGCCTCGGCGGCGGCCCGCGCGACCTGTTCGTGCCGGCTCGCGGCGGCCGACGGGCCGGAGGCGGAAGGAGACACGGAGGGCGGCTCGGAGGCGTACGCGGACGGGGCCGGACGGTCCGCCGCCGCCACGGGCCTGCGTTCGTGACCCGGCAGGGAACCGGTCGCCGCGCCCGCCACGAGGACCCCCACGAAGACCAACGTCAGACCGGCCCCGGAGCGGCTGCGGCGGGGCTGACAGAAGGGGTCTCGGCCTGACATGGCGGTGAGTCTAGGACAACGCGACGGGGCCGCACGCGCGCTCGGCGGTGCGGCCCCGTCGGCGTGTGTCAAACCTTCAGATACTTGCGCAGCGCGAGGAACCCGGCCAGCGCGGGGATCAGGAAACTCACGGCGAGGATGAGCGGGATCTTGGTGACCACGGCGTCCCAGCCCACGAAGTTGATCAGCTGGAGCTTCGACGACAGCGCCACTCCGTGGTCGATCACGAAGTACTGGATGACCACCAGGAAGGAGGAGGCCAGCATGCCGCCGATGAGCCCGGCGACCGCGGCCTCCATGATGAACGGCGCCTGGATGTAGAAGCCGGAGGCGCCGACCAGGCGCATGATGCCGGTCTCCCGGCGCCGGCTGAACGCGGAGACCCGCACGGTGTTGACGATCAGCAGCATCGCCACCGTCAGCATCACCAGCATCACGCCCCGCGCGGCCAGGTTCAGATAGCCGAGGAGGGTGAAGAGGTTGTCCAGGATGCTCTTCTGGTCCTGCACGGACTGCACGCCGTCGCGCCCGTTGAAGGCGCTGGCGATGACCTGGTACTGCTCGGGGTTCTTCAGCTTGATCCGGTACGACTCCTGCATCTGGTCCGGCGTGATCGAGGCGGCCAGCGGGGAGTGCCCGAACTGCTCCTTGTAGTGCTTGTACGCCTCGTCCTGGGACTCGTACGTGACCTTCTCCACCACCGACATCTTCTGCAGGTCGGCGAGGATCGCCTTCTTCTGGTCCTCGGTGACCGCGCCCTTGGCGCAGTTGGCGTCGGACTCGGCGTTGCTCTTGTTGCAGAGGAAGATCGATACGTTGACTTTGTCGTACCAGTAGCCCTTCATCTTGGTCACCTGGTCGCTCAGCAGCAGCGAGCCGCCGAACAGGGCCAGGGACAGGGCCACGGAGACGATGACGGCGAACGTCATCGTCAGGTTGCGGCGGAGACCGACACCGATCTCCGACAGGACGAACTGGGCGCGCATGGCGTCTGGTCAAGCCTTTCCGTCGTGGACTTCTCAGTGCTGGTAGCCGTAGACGCCGCGCGCCTGGTCGCGGACGAGACGGCCCTTCTCCAGCTCGATGACGCGCTTGCGCATCTGGTCCACGATGTTCTGGTCGTGGGTCGCCATCACCACGGTGGTGCCCGTCCGGTTGATCCGGTCGAGCAGCTTCATGATGCCGACGGAGGTCTGCGGGTCGAGGTTGCCGGTGGGCTCGTCGGCGATCAGCAGCTTGGGCCGGTTCACGAACGCCCGCGCGATGGCGACGCGCTGCTGCTCACCACCGGACAACTCGCCCGGCCTGCGGTCCTCCTTGCCGCCGAGCCCGACGAGGTCCAGCACCTGCGGCACGGACTTGCGGATCTCGCCCTTCGACTTGCCGATGACCTCCTGCGCGAAGGCCACGTTCTCCGCCACCGTCTTGTTCGGCAGCAGGCGGAAGTCCTGGAAGACGGTGCCCAACTGGCGCCGCATCTGCGGCACCTTCCAGTTGGAGAGCCGCGCGAGGTCCTTGCCCAGGACGTGCACCTGGCCGTGGCTGCACCGCTCCTCGCGGAGGATCAGCCGCAGGAAGGTGGACTTTCCGGAGCCGGAGGACCCCACGAGGAACACGAACTCGCCCTTCTCGACCTCCAGGGAGACATCCCTGAGGGCGGGGCGGGTCTGTTTGGGGTAGACCTTGGAGACATTGTCGAATCGGATCACGGATGCACCACGGGTCGCCGGGGGTAGATGAGCGTGACCATACGCGAGTCGGGTGTGCGAGCGCAGTCACCGGCCGGGGTTGGGGATAGTTGTACGTTTTGTCTTCGCCTGCTACGGGTTCCGGGCGGACCCCGCGCTGAACACGGGGGAACCTGGCATGGTGGAGAGGGGAACGTTCGCGGCGCCGCGGGCGTTGTCGGTAGGGAAACCGGTGCAAGGAGGGCGAGCGCATGACGTACGACCGGCTGGTGTGCGCGAACTGCGCGGCGCCCGTGAGCGAGGGCCGGTGCCCGGTGTGCCGCGCCAATCGCGAGCGGCTGCAGCAGGAGAACAACTTCCTCGCAGGGCTGAACCCGATGGCGCTGATCGCACTGCTGGCGGTGCTGATCGCCGGGGTGGCGCTGCTGGCGCACCAGACGGCGTAGCCCCGGCAGAGAGCCGGACAGGGCGAAGGGACCCGGAGCGTTTCGCTCCGGGTCCCTCACCGTGTTCTGGTCACGCCCCGTGGGGCCGTGGACACGCTCAGGCGGCGGCGCCGCCGCGGCCCGACATCATGCGCGGGAGTACGCGGAAGCCGATGCCGCCGGCGATCATCGTCGCGGCGCCGATCAGCAGGAACGCGGTCTGACCCGCACCGGTCTCGGCGAGCTGCTTGCCGCTGCCCTGGGGCGCGGTGTTCGCCGGGGTGCCGGACGGCGTGGTGGAGCCGGTGTCGGTCAGGGCCGAGGAGCCCTGCTCCTGCGGAGCGGGGCCACCGGAGCCGCCGGAACTGCTGGAGCCGCCGCTGCCACCGTCGGGGGTGGTGCCGCCGGTGGTGTCGCCACCGCCGTTGCCACCGTTGCCCCCGCCGTTGCCGCCGGTGCCACCGCCATTACCCGAGCCACCGTTGTCGCCCGAGCCACCGTTGTCGCCCGAGCCACCGTTGTCGCCCGAGCCACCGTTGTCGCCCGACCCGCCGTTGTCGCCCGACCCGCCGTTGTCGCCCGAGCCACCGTTGTCGCCCGACCCGCCGTTGTCGCCAGACCCACCGTTGTCGCCAGACCCACCGTTGTCGCCAGACCCACCGTTGTCGCCCGAGCCACCGTTGTCGCCCGACCCACCGTTGTCGCCCGACCCACCGTTGTCGCCCGACCCACCGTTGTCGCCAGACCCACCGTTGTCGCCAGACCCACCGTTGTCGCCAGACCCACCGTTGTCGCCAGACCCACCGTTGTCGCCCGACCCACCGTTGTTCCCGGAACCACCGTTGTCGCCCGACCCACCGTTGTTCCCGGAACCACCGTTGTCGCCCTCGCCGCAGTTGGGGTCGATGACGATGTCGCAGGGGTCACCGCCCGTCTTCACGCCGAGGCTGACCGGACCCACCTGCACGTTCGCGTCCAGCGCGGAAGCCGCGCCCGCGGCGGTCAGCGAGGCACCCGCGGCGATCACGGCGCCCGCGGCTATGCGCGCGACCCGGACCCGCGTCTTCTTCGTCATATGTTCGCTACCCCCAGTAGCCGATCGTCAATGAGGCCGCGCCCGGGGCCGTGATCGACGGGTAGCTGAAACTGTGGAGCCCCCCGGTTCACATGCGCCCCGTACGTACGCATGCCGCGCTTCACCCTTCCCATATTTCAAAGCAACGTCAAGGCCGTTGCGACCGCGATGTCCGAGTACGCGCTCTTTGCCGGAGGAAGAGCGATGTGAGTGTGACGCAAAACCCAGACATCGGGGACGGAAAAGGCAACTGCCGCTCCGAGAGCGGCAGTTGCCTTGTCGACAAAGCGTCCGTTCTTTACTTGCTCTGCTGTTCCTGCTGCTTGCGCCAGCGAATACCGGCCTCCAGGAACCCGTCGATCTCGCCGTTGAACACGGCCTCCGGGTTGCCGACCTCGAACTCGGTGCGCAGGTCCTTGACCATCTGGTACGGGTGCAGGACGTACGAACGCATCTGGTTGCCCCAGGAGTTGCCGCCGTCGCCCTTGAGGGCGTCCATCTTGGCCTGCTCCTCCTGGCGGCGCCGCTCCAGCAGCTTGGCCTGTAGGACGTTCATCGCCGTGGCCTTGTTCTGGATCTGGGAGCGCTCGTTCTGGCAGGAGACGACGATGCCGGTGGGCAGGTGGGTGAGGCGGACCGCGGAGTCGGTGGTGTTCACGCCCTGGCCGCCCGGACCGGAGGACCGGTAGACGTCCACGCGCAACTCGGACTCGTCGATCTCGACGTGGTCGGTCTGCTCGACCACGGGAAGGATCTCGACGCCCGCGAAGGAGGTCTGCCGCCGGCCCTGGTTGTCGTAGGGGGAGATGCGCACCAGCCGGTGCGTGCCCTGCTCCACCGAGAGCGTGCCGTAGGCGTAGGGGACCTGGACGGCGAAGGTCGTCGACTTGATGCCGGCCTCTTCGGCGTACGACGTCTCGTAGACCTCGGTCTTGTAGCCGTGCTGCTCGGCCCAGCGCAGGTACATGCGCTGGAGCTTCTCGGCGAAGTCGGCGGCGTCGACGCCACCGGCCTCGGCACGGATGTTGACCAGGGCCTCACGGGCGTCGTACTCGCCGGACAGGAGGGTGCGGACCTCCATCTCGTCCAGCGCCTTGCGCACGGAGGTCAGCTCGGACTCGGCCTCGGCGCGGGTGTCCGGGTCGTCCTCCTCCTCGGCCATCTCGAACAGCACAGCGAGATCGTCGATCCGGCCGCGCAGCGCCTCGGCCTTCCTGACCTCCGCCTGGAGGTGGGAGAGCTTGCTGGTGATCTTCTGCGCCTCGTCCGGGTTGTCCCACAGGGACGGCGCGGCCGCCTGCTCCTCGAGCACGGCGATGTCTGCCCTCATCTTCTCGAGGTCCAGAACGGCCTCGATCGACTCCATGGTCGAGGAGAGGGACTTCAGCTCTTCGGATACATCGACGACTGCCACGCCTCCAGCGTAACGGCTCCGCCGCGCGGCCAGCGCCGGGCGGCGGGATGCGCGCTCAGGGCGAGGAGGGGGCCGAGTGCCTGGTGTCCCGGGCGGGCGCTCCGCCGTCGTCGCCCGAGGACGCCCACCAGGCGCCCGCGCCGACGGCGCCCACGAGCACCAGACCGGCCACGCTCAGGGTGATGCGGCGGCGGCGTGCGGCGGCACGGTTGCGGGCCGAGCCGGGGCGGGGGGCGCCGGGCGCCCGGGGCGCGCGGGCCGTGCCGAGGGCGCCGCCGGCCAGCTCGTCGGGCGCGGGCACCCGCATCGAGGTGTGCGTGTCCCGGTTGGAGTCCGGCTGCGCGCCGGGCACCAGCGGGACGGCTCCCCGGCGGCGCGCGCGCTCGCCGGCCGGTGCCTCGGTGTGCTCCGGTTCCTCCTCTCCGGGCTCCTGCGCCGGGTCGGAGCCCGGTTCGTCCACGTCCAGGGGCGGCATGCCGGCGAGCAGCGGCAGCAGCTCGCGCAGGCGGGCCGCCAGCTCGGACGCCCGCAGGCGGGAGGCCGGCCCCTTGGCCAGGCACTGCACGACGAGCTGCCACAGCTCGTCGGGGATGCCGGGCAGCGGGACCACGGTCTCGGTGACGTGACGGCGCAGGACCGCGCCCGGGTGGCCGCCGCCGAAGGGGGTGAAGCCGGCCAGCAGCTCGTACAGCACCGTCGCCAGGGCGTAGATGTCCACCGCCGCGCGCGGGGGCAGCCCCTCGACGATCTCCGGTGCGAGGTAGTCCGGGGTGCCGATGATCTTCGTCGCGCGGGTGCGTTTCGGGGAGTCGATGAGCTTGGCGACACCGAAGTCGGTCAGCAGCGCCGGGTGGGAGCCGCCGGGGCCGAGGGGGCCCTGCATGTCGAGGAGCACGTTCTCCGGTTTGACGTCCCGGTGCACGACCCCGGCGGCGTGCGCCGCGGCCAGCCCGTCGGCCACGTCGGCCACGATCGCCACGGCCGCCTCGGGGGACAGCCGCCGCTCGCGCTCCAGGCGGGTGCGCAGGTCGGTGCCGCGGACCAGGTCCATGACCAGGGCGAGGTCGTTGCCGTCGACCACCAGGTCGCGCACGGAGACCACGTTCGGGTGCTCCAGGCCCAGCAGCGCCGTCCGCTCCTGCACGAAGCGGCCCACGAGTTCCTGGTCGGACGCGAGGTCCTCACGCAGCAGCTTGATGGCGACGGGGCCGTCCGGTCCCTCGCCCAGCCACACCGTACCGGCGCTGCCCCGTCCCAGGATCTGGTTCGCGGTGTACCGGCTGCCGATCTTCCGTGCCAAGACTGCTCCTACAGACGCGTGTTGCCGACAAAGCTACGCGTCCGACGAGGCAACCTTCACCGCGGAGACGGAAATCACCCGCCAGGTGTCGACAAATCTCCAAACTCGCGGGCGTGGCCAGGCGGGCGCCACCTGCCCAGGAGGGTGAACAGGCGGGCGCCGCGCGCCCAGAACGTGAACAGGCGGGCGCCGCGCGCCCAGAACGTGAACAGGCGGGCGCCGCGCGCCCAGGAGGCACGCGGCGCCCGCGTCGTCGGTTGCCGGGTCAGTTGCCGCCGAGGTCCTTGACCCAGCCGCCCGCCTGGTGGACCCAGTGGGTCAGCTCGGACCAGTAGCCCCGGCCGGTGCCGATCCAGCCCTGCAACGGGCTCAGCTCCCACACGAGCCACCCCGCGACGAACAGGATGACGATCGTGAACAGGCAGCCCTTCAGGCAGCCCAGGCCGGGGATCTTCATCGGGTTCGCGCCGCGCTGCCGCGGGGGCCGGGGCTCGCGTGCCGGGCGCTGGGGCTCGGGGGCGGGCGGCGGCGCGTACCGCTGGGGTTCGCGGGGCCGCTGCGGCGCCGGGGCGTACTGCTGCGGCTGGGGCTGCGGGGTCGCGTACCGGGGCTGCTGCGGCGGTTGCTGCTGGGGGTAGCCGTAGCCGGGCTGCTGCGGCGGTTGCTGCTGGGGGTAGCCGTAGCCGGGCTGCTGCGGCTGCTGGTGGTGGGGCTGCTGCTGGGGCCGGGCGACCTGCCGCTGGGGGCGGCGGCGCAGCGGGTCCTCGGCCGGGTCGAGGTACTGCATCTGCGTCTGCTCGTTGCGGTCACGGGCCGCGCGCAGCTGGGACTGCCACGGGTGCGGCTGATCCGGCTGCTGTCCCGGCGGCACGGGCGGCATCGCGCGCGTGGGACCCGCGGCGCCCTGGGGCATCACGGTGGTCGGATCCGCGGCGCCCACCGGGCCGTCCGGTCCCTGCGGGGCGCCGGTGTGCGGCAGGACGCTGGTCGCGCCGTTCGGGTCGTACGCGGGTGCGCCGTGCGGCAGGACCTGGGTGGGGTCGGCCGCGCCGGGCACACCGTCCGGGACGGGCACGGGCGCGGGCGCCGGGTCGGGCGCGAGGAGCGCGCCGACGCCCTCCGCGGCGGCGATCCGCGCGGCGTTCGCGTGCACGCCGACGCCCTCGGCGACGACGCGCAGGGCGCGCGCGAGGTTCTCGGCGCTGGGCCTCTCGTCGGGGTTCTTGCGCAGGCAGCGCTCGATCACCGTCCACAGCGGGTCGGGAACCGTGGAGGGGCGGCGCGGTTCGGCGCTCAGGTGCTGGTGCAGAACCTCCAGCGCGGAGCCACCGGAGAACGGCGGCCGTCCGGTGACCAGCTCGTACAGCAGGATGCCGGCGCCGTAGATGTCGACGGCGGAGGTCTGCGGGCGGCCCTCGGCGGACTCGGGCGCCACGTACGCGGGCGTGCCGACGAACTCGTGCGTGCGGGTCAGCCCCGGCGAGTCGGCCAGGCGGGCGATGCCGAAGTCGGTCAGCATCGGGTGCATCTGCCCGTCGTCCTGCTTCAGCAGGACGTTGGCCGGTTTCAGGTCGCGGTGGACGACCCCGTCGGCGTGGCTCGCGGCGAGCGCGTCGGCGATCTGCGCGGTGAGCAGCGCGGCGGCGACGGGGGTGAGGGGGCCGTTCTCGCGCAGGTAGCGGTGCAGGTCGGGGCCGTCGACGAGGTCCATGACCAGCGCCAGCAGGTCGCCCTCGACGACCAGGTCGCGCACCCGCACGATGTTCGGGTGGGTCAGCCGGAGCAGCACCGACCGTTCCCTGAGGAACCGCATGACGATGTCGGCGTCGTTCGCCAGCTCTTCCTTGAGGACCTTGATCGCGACGGTCTCGCCGGGCTGTCCCGGCACCGCCGCCTCGGCCCCCGCGGTCTCTCGCTGGCGGGCTCGCCAGACGGTCCCGGTGGCACCGCGTCCGAGCGGCTCCTCCAGGAGGTACTTGCTGCCTACCGGCCGCACGTCATGCGCTCCCTGTTGCTTGCCTACGTTCCGACACACTGTAGTGCCGACCCGCCCGGCACCGGCCTGTCGAAGTTCCCTGCCCCCGGGTCGGCGTTCCCGGGGGCCTGGGGGTTCCCGGTCGCCGGCTCCGTGCCGTGCCCGTGCCGTACGTGTCGGCCCACGTCTTCGTTCGACGTCGTCGTTCGAAGGGAAGACGCTCGATCCGGACCCTCAGGTTGCCGGAAACGGACGTGACCGATCTCAAGCGGTCATCCGCGGGACATCGGCCAGGCACTTTTGGGGGCAGAGCCGACCAATCAAGATCACTTGGCGCCGGGCGGCGGGCGCGGTGTCAGTGGCAGGTGCGAGGATGCCTGCAGTACTGGCCGACGTGCCCGTGCGGCGGTGGGGGGAATGTCCGCGGTTGGGGGGTCGCGGAGCGGCATCGTCCCCTCCCGTTCTCGGGCGCCCGCGCAGAAGGGACCGCTGACGGCGATGCAGATCCGGCTGACCGTCGTAGACCCGCTGGGCCCGCCCTCCCCCACGGCCCGGGCCCGCGCCGCGAGCCGTGACGTGCTGGTCACGGCGCCCGCGGGGACGGCCCTGGCCGCGGTGGCCTCGGCCCTCGCCGCCGCGGTCGCCGGTGACGGCGGGGCGGCCTTCGAGCGGGCCGGCCGCGAGCGCGGTGCCGCCGAGCGGGGCGGCCGGGAGCCCGGCGCCGGTCCCGTGGTGCTGTACGCGGGCGCGGAGCGGCTCGACGCCCAGCGCTGCACGCTCGGCGAGCCCCCGCTGCTGGACGGCGCGGTGCTGTCCCTGGGCGCCCCCGCCCAGCCCGAGGCGCACCCCGAGCTGGACGAGGCCCCCACCCAGCTGCACGTGATCGCGGGCCCGGACGCGGGCGGCGTCCACCTGCTGCACGGCGGCCAGATCACGGTCGGCCGCTCCGCCGACGCCGACGTCCCCCTCGACGACCCCGACGTCTCCCGCGTGCACTGCGGGGTGACCGTCGCCCCCGACGGCCGGGTCCAGGTCGCCGACCTCGGCTCCACCAACGGCACGGTGCTGGACGGCCGGCCCGTGGACCCCCGCCCGGTCCGCTTCGCCCCGGGCGCCCTGCTGCGCATCGGCGAGTCCGTCCTGCGCCTGACCCCGTCCGCGGGACCGGCGGCACGCCTGGAGACGGCCCCGGACGGCGAGGGCCACGCGCGCGTGGCCGACACGGCCCCCCAGGGCGAACGCCCCGGCGCACCCCGTACGGAAACGGAACCCCCGGGCCGGACGGCAGCGGAGCCGGGGACGCACACGGGAGCGAGGACGGCGGCGACCACGTCGGGGACCGGCACCGCCGCCTGGGCCTCCAAAGACGCCCAGGGGGCGGCCCCGCACGACTGGGAGCGCGGCCCCACGCAGCCCGCCGACCCCTACCAGGTGCCCAGGCAGCCCGCCGACCCCTACCAGGTGCCCACGCAGCCCGCCGACCCCTACCTGGTGCCCGCGCAGAGCCGCGCCCCGCGGATCGAGAGCCGGGACGGGGACACCCACGCGGGCCGGTCCGGGATCGCGGGCCACCCCGGTGTCCCCGCGGGGGAGGACGGCGCCTTCGAGGCGAGCGGCCGCAAGGGCACGCCCCTGCGGGGCACGGAGGTGCCCCAGGGCCTGCGCAGGCGCGGCGGGCTCGGCGCGTGGGCGCGGCGACTGGCCGGCGGGCGCGGCGAACCGGCGGCGGCCCGCGGCGAGGCGTACGACGACCCGGCGGCCGGCGCCCCCGAGCGGACGCTGCCCGAGGCCTGCGCGGCACCCCAGCTGCCGGAGACCTGGCCGGACCCGGCGGCCCTGCTGCTGACCGTGCTGGGCCCCGGCCCGCGGCTGTGGGAGCGCGGCCCGGCGCACCCCGAGGCCCTGACCGTGCGCCTGGGCACGGCCGACCGCGCCGCGCCCGACGGCTCGGGCCGGCTGCTGCCCGTCGTGCCGGTGACGGCGGACCTGCGCGAGGTGGGGGCGCTGGGCCTGGCCGGACCGCGGGCCCGCCTGTCCGGGCTGGCCCGCGCGGTGCTGGCCCAGCTCGCCGCGCTGCACTCCCCCGACACCCTTGAGATCGTCCTGCTCAGCACCGACCACGCCCGCTCGCTGGAGGAGCGGACGGCGGAGTGGTCCTGGCTCGGCTGGCTCCCCCACACGCGGCCCGGCCACGGCCAGGACTGCCGGCTGCTGCTGGCCTACGACCGCGAGCAGGCGACGGCCCGCACCGACGAACTCCTGCGGCGGCTGGAGGACCACCTGGCGGACGCCCGGGCCCCGGTCCCGGCGCCGCTGCGGGCGGACCGCACCGACGCGGTGGCACCGGGCGCCCCGGGCACCGGCGCGGCCGGGCCTGCCGCCCTCCACCAGGCCCCCGACGGCTTCCCGTCGCCCGGGGCGCACCCGCCCCACGCCCCCGAGGCGGCCCGCATACCCGCGCCCGCCCCGGCCCCGGCGTCCGCGTCCGCCCCCTCGTCCGCCCGCCGCCCTTCCTGGGCGCGCGAGGCGCACGCGGGCGGCGAGGACGCGTCCGGCTCGGGCCTTGCCGGTGCGGGCGGCGGTTTCGCCGGGCCGTACACCGTGGTCGTCGTGGACGGCGACCCCGGCGGTGCCACGATCCGCGAAGCGGTGGCGCGGCTGGCGCACGAGGGCCCTCGCGCGGGGATCCACGTGGTGTGCCTGGCGGAGGCGGTGGCCGCCTCTCCGGCATCGCCGGTGGTGGAGACCTACGAGGCCGCGTGCGCGCTGTCGCCGGTGTTCCGGGAGTGCGGGGCCGTCGCGCTGCTCAGCGGTGACGTGGCGACGGCGCTGCGGCTGATGCGCGTGGCCCGCTCCGGCGGCCAGGCACAGCGGCCCGTGGCCCCGGGCACCGTGGCCGTGGTGGACGCCGTGTCCCCGGCGTGGGCCGAGCGGTTCGCGCGGGCGCTGGCGCCGCTGCGGTCGGCGGAGACGGCGGGCGGCGACCGGCCCACCCCGGTGTCGGCGCCGCTGCCGCTCACGGCGCGGCTGCTGGACGAGCTGGGGCTGGCCCGGGCCACCCCGGCGTCGCTCCAGGCCCGCTGGGCGGACGCGGCCGACGACGCCAGGGCCCTCGGCGGCCGGGCCTGGGCGATACTCGGGGCCGGTCCGCGCGGGCCGGTCTGCGCCGACCTCGTGGCCGACGGACCGCATCTGCTCGTCGAGGGCCCGGCGGGCAGCGGCCGGACGGAGCTGCTGCGCTCGGTGGTCGCCTCGCTGGCCGCCGCCGAGCGCCCGGACCGCCTCGGCATCGTGCTGGTGGACGGCCGGGACGGCACCGGCCCCGGTGAGGGTCTGCGGGTGTGTACGGACGTACCGCACGTGACGACGCACCTCACCGCCAACGACCCGGTGCGCATGCGGGAGTTCGCCCAGTCGCTGAGCGCCGAGCTGAAGCGGCGGGCCGAGCTGCTGGGGCTGGCCGACTTCGCCGAGTGGCACGGCCGGCGGGGGGTGTCCGGCCGTATCGTCGCCCAGCGCACCGGGCCGCCCGGCCCGGACAGCGGCCCCCGGACGGGGACGGGAGCGGCCGATCTCGACACCCCGCCCAGTTCCACGCTGCGGCTGCGGCCCGCGGCGGCGCGGGCGCGGGCCGAGGCGGCGCCGCCGCTGCCCCGGCTCGTCGTGGTCGTCGACGACCTGGACGCCCTGGTCTCACCGGCGCTCGGTTCGCCCGGCCGGCCCGCCGCCGGGTCCGTGGTGCGCGCCCTGGAGGCGGTGGCCCGCGACGGCGAGCGGCTCGGCGTCCACCTGGTGGCGGCCACCGCGCCCGGCGGGCGTACGGCGCAGACGGAACCGGTCCGCCGGGCCGCGCTGCGCGTCGTCCTCGACCCGCCGGCATCCGGCCGCACGGACGGCTCACCGGGCGGTCACGGCTCGGAGTCCGGTGGTCAGCCGGCGCCGGGGCGGGGCCTGCTGACCACCGCCGACGGCCGGGCGACCCCGTTCCAGGGCGGCCGGGTCACGGGCCGCATCCCGCGGACGGCGACCCAACGCCCCACGGTGGTGCCGCTGGAGTGGCACCGGATGGGCGATCCGCCCACCCGCCGTTCGGTGCGCGAGCTGGGCAACGGCCCGACGGATCTGGCCCTGCTGGCGAGCGCGTTGGAGCGGGCGGCGCGGGAGGTGTCGGCGGCCCGGGTGCCGTCCCTCATCTGAGTGCCGCTCCGGTGCGGGTCGCCGCCGCCCCGAGCGCCGCGCGAGCCCCGCTCGAACTGCGCTGACGTGCAGTCACGACCTGGTCACGATCACGGGGTTGAGCCTGTGGGCGCTCTTGCCGACATGCGGGCCCCGGCGTAGGACAGTGCAGCACGGGACAGCGCTCGGACGTTCGACGCGGACGAAGAACGGGGCAGTGATGCACAGCACGAGCAGCACCATCCGGACAGACAGGTCCACCAGGCCGGCACGGTCCGACGGGCCCGCGCGGTCCGCCCGGGCCGCCCTGGCCGCCCGGGCGGCCAGGGCCGCGGCGGTCGTGGCCGCCGGCGCCCTGGCCCTCTCCCTGACCGCGTGCGGCGGTTCGGGCGACGACAAGAAGGCCGACGACCCGAGCGGCGGCGGGACCACGGGGAGCACGGGCGGCGGCACGACGGTCACCCTGCCCAAGCTGGACGGCGCGTCCCTGGAGGTCGCCGCGGTCTGGACGGGGGCGGAGCAGGCCAACTTCAAGAAGGTTCTCGCGGAGTTCACCAAGCGCACCGGCGCCAAGGTCACCTTCGTTCCCGCACAGGACCCGATCATCAACTTCCTCGGTTCGAAGGTCGCCGGCGGTCAGCCGCCGGACGTGGCGCTCCTCCCGCAGCCGGGTGCCATCAAGCAGGCGGTGGACAAGAAGTGGGCCAAGCCGCTCGGCCCCGAGGCGCAGGCGCAGCTCGCCAAGAACTACTCGCAGGGCTGGCAGGACATCGGCAAGGTCGGCGGCAAGCAGTACGGCGCCTACTACAAAGCCGCCAACAAGTCGCTGATCTGGTACAACGCGAAGGTCCTGGAGAACGCGGGGGTGAGCGAGCCCAAGACGTGGAAGGACCTGCTCGCCACCGCGCAGACGGTGTACGACTCCGGGGTCACCCCGTTCTCGATCGGCGGCGCCGACGGCTGGACCCTCACCGACTGGTTCGAGAACGTCTACCTGTCCCAGGCGGGCCCGGAGAAGTACGACCAGCTCGCTCAGCACAAGATCAAGTGGACGGATCCGTCCGTCAAGCAGGCGCTCACCACGCTCGCGCAGATCTGGTCCAAGAAGGACTACATCGCGGGCGGCCAGAGCGGTGCGCTCCAGGTGGAGTTCCCGGCCTCGGTCACCCAGACCTTCACCGGCGGCGACCAGCCGAAGGCCGCCATGGTCTACGAGGGTGACTTCGCGCAGGTCAACATCGGTGAGACCAAGGCGAAGGTGGGCACCGACGCGAAGGTGTTCCCGTTCCCGGCCGTGGGCGCCACCGCGCCGGTGGTCTCCGGCGGTGACGCCGCGGTGATCCTCAAGGACTCCAAGGCGGCGCAGGCCCTGGTGACGTTCCTGGCCTCGCCGGACGCGGCGACGATCCAGGCGAAGCTCGGCGGATACCTGTCGCCGAACAAGAACGTGCCGGAGTCGGCGTACCCGAACGACGTGCAGCGCAAGATCGCCAAGGCGCTGATCGACTCCGGCGACAACTTCCGCTTCGACATGTCCGACCAGGCCCCGCAGGCCTTCGGCGGCACGCCCGGCAAGGGCGAGTGGAAGGACCTCCAGGACTTCCTGAAGAACCCCTCGGACGTCGCGGGCACCCAGGCGAAACTGGAGAAGGACGCGGCGGCGGCGTACGGCGGCGGAAGCTGATCCGGCGATGACGTCGGCAGCCGCGGAGGGTGTCGCCGAGCAGACGGCGCCGCCCTCCGTTCCCCCCGCGCGCAAGAGCGTGACCGGCACCCGCAGGACCGTGGCGGCGCTTTTCCTGCTGCCCGCCCTGGTGCTGCTCGGCGCGCTCGTGGTCTACCCGATCGGGTACTCGATCGTCCGCAGTTTCTACGACTCCTCCGGCCACGGCTTCGCCGGGGTCGACAACTACAAGGCCCTGTTCACCGACGACGGCATCCGCACCGCGCTGAAGAACAACATCATCTGGGTGGTGGTCGCCCCCGCGGTCGCCACCGCGCTCGGCCTGGTCTTCGCGGTGCTGACCGAACGGGTGCGCTGGGGCACGGCGTTCAAGCTGGTCGTCTTCATGCCGATGGCGATCTCGATGCTCGCGGCCGGGATCATCTTCCGGCTGGTGTACGACCAGGACCCGGACAAGGGCGTCGCCAACGCGGTGTGGGTCGGCGTCCACGACACCTTCGCGCAGTCGTCGGCGTTCCCCAAGGCCCACCCGGGCCGCGACTCGCCGCTCGCGCCCGACCACGGCGGCTTCCTGACCACGAGCCCGGTGCACACGGGCCAGTCGGTGGCGCTGCCGCTGGTCGGCGTCGCCCCCGACCAGATGCCGGGCAGCGCGGGGAAGGCGGTCCAGGCGAAGGCGGAGCCGGGGAAGATCACCGGCACCACCTGGCAGGACTTCACGCGCGGCAAGGGCGTCGGCAGGCTCGGCGCGGTGGACCCGGCCGAACTGGGCTACGCGGGCATGCGCATCGAGGCGGTCAAGGACGGCGAGGTGGTGGCCACGGCGAAGGCCGCCGCCGACGGCACCTTCACGCTGCCCGCGCAGGCCGACGGGGCACGGCTCAGACTCCCCGCGGACAACTTCAAGGCGCCGTACAACGGCGTGGACTGGCTCGGCCCCTCGCTGGTCACCCCGGCCATCATCGGCGCGTACGTGTGGATGTGGGCCGGTTTCGCGATGGTGCTGATCGCGGCGGGGCTCGCCGGTGTGCCGCGGGAGCTGCTGGAGGCCGCCCGCGTGGACGGCGCGAACGAGTGGCAGGTGTTCCGCAGGGTCACCGTGCCGCTGCTGGCCCCGGTGCTCGCGGTCGTCGCGGTCACGCTGATGATCAACGTACTGAAGATCTTCGACCTGGTCTTCATCATCGCCCCCGGCTCCTCGCAGGACGACGCCAACGTGCTGGCCCTGGAGCTGTACCGCAAGGGCTTCTCCGAGGGCCGCCCGGGCGTGGCCAGCGCGATCTCGGTGTTCCTCCTGCTGCTGGTGATCCCGGTGATGGTGTTCAACATGAGGCGGCTGCGGCGGGAGGTGCGGCGATGAGGGGGCCCCACGCTCTCTGCCGGGGGCCCGGGGGTCGCCCCCCGGGTGAACACAGCAACATGAGGCGGCTGCGGCGGGAGGTGCGGCGATGACGAGCGAGGCCGTCACGAAGGCGCGGGCGGTGCCCGCCGCGCCGCCCGCGCGGGCCCGGCAGCCGCTCGGTTCCCGGCTCGCCGAGATCGCCGGCGGGGGCCTGGTCCGGGTGTTCCTGATCCTGGTGGGCCTGTTCTGGCTGGTGCCGACGATCGGTCTGCTGCTGTCGTCGCTGCGCTCGCCGGAGGACATGAGCGCCGACGGCTGGTGGACGGTGTTCACCAAGCCCTCCCAGCTCACCTTCGGCAGCTACCAGAAGCTGCTGGAGAACGGCGACATCACCCACTCCCTCCTCAACACCGCGCTGATCACGGTCCCGGCGACAGTGCTCGTGGTGGTGGTCGGATCGCTGGCGGGCTACGCGTTCGCGTGGATGGAGTTCCCGGGCCGCGACTGGTGGTTCCTGGCCGTGGTCGGCCTGCTGGTCGTGCCCGTGCAGGTGGCGCTCATCCCCATCGCCGAACTGTTCGGCAAGATCGGCCTGTTCGGCACCATCTTCGGGGTGATCCTGTTCCACACCGGCTTCGGCCTGCCGTTCGCGGTGTTCCTGCTGCGGAACTTCTTCGCGGAGATCCCGCGCGAACTGCTGGAGGCGGCCCGCCTCGACGGCGCCGGTGAACTGCGCCTGTTCGCACGGGTGGTGATGCCGCTGGGCGGGCCCGCCATCGCGAGCCTCGGCATCTTCCAGTTCCTGTGGGTGTGGAACGACATGCTGGTCGCGCTGGTGTTCACCAAGTCCGGCACCCAGCCGATCACGGTGGCCCTGCAGACGCAGGTACGCCAGTTCGGCAACAACGTCGACGTCCTGGCGCCGGGCGCGTTCATCTCGATGGTGATCCCGCTGGCCGTGTTCTTCGCGTTCCAGCGGCAGTTCGTGTCCGGGGTGATGGCGGGCGCGGTCAAGTAGCGCCGCGCACCGAGCGGGCGCCCCGCACGGCCCCCAGGGGGCGGACCGGCACCGGTCCGCCCCCTTCCGTTCACCCACCATCCCCCGTATGCCGTAGCGAACCGTAACCAATTCACTCCATCGGCCGTTTCCGGGCACGGCAGCACCGACCGCCCGCGCGACCCTTGGATGTCCCGTTGCCCAGGTTCAGTGTCATCGTCCCCGCGTACCGCGTTCAGGCGTACCTGCACGAGTGCCTGGAGTCGGTGCTCTCCCAGTCCTTCATGGACCTCGAACTGGTCGCCGTCGACGACTGCTCGCCGGACGCCTGCGGGGAGATCATCGACGAGTTCGCGGCCCGCGACCCGCGCGTGCGCGCCGTCCACCTGAGCGGGAACCAGGGCCTCGGC
Organism: Streptomyces sp. NPDC021356; assembly: GCF_040641015.1. Lineage (NCBI taxonomy): Bacteria > Bacillati > Actinomycetota > Actinomycetes > Kitasatosporales > Streptomycetaceae > Streptomyces > Streptomyces sp. NPDC021356. Next base: position 155,032 of record NZ_JBFACU010000017.1, read on the forward strand.
GCCGCCCGCAACGCCGGGATGGCCCGCGCCGGCGGCGAGTACCTCGTCTTCCTGGACGGCGACGACACGCTCACCCCGGACGCCCTGTGGGCGATCGCCGCCCGGCTGAAGGAGACCGGTGAACCGGACGTCCTCGTCCACGGCTTCGCCCGCACCGACTGGACCGGTCGGCCCGTCCCCGACCAGGTCACCGCCCCGCTGAGCCAGGACGGCCCGGCCCCCTTCCGGCTGGCCGACCGCCCGGAGCTGCTCAGGGTGCTGATGGTCGCCTGGAACAAGACGTACCGGCGGGACTTCGTGCGGCGCGAGGGCCTCGCCTTCCCGGACGGCTACTACGAGGACACGCCCTGGACGTACCCGGTGCTGCTGGCGGCGGAGTCGATCGCGACCCTGGACCGGGTGTGCGTGCACTACCGGCAGCGCCGGCAGGGCAGCATCCTGGGCACCACCACCCGCCGGCACTTCGACGTCTTCACGCAGTACGACCGCCTCTTCGCGTTCCTGGACCGGCGCCCCGAACTGGCCTGCTGGCGGCCGGTGCTGTTCCGCCGCATGGTCGACCACCTGACCACCGTGTTCACCCGCCCCGGCCGGCTGCCGCGCGGCTGCCGCGCCGAGTTCCTGCGCCGGGCCCGCACGTACTACCGCCGCTACCGCTGCCCCGGCGCCCGCCTGGCCCTGCGCCCCCGGCTGCGGCACGCCCTGGTCCGGTTCGGCCTGCACCGCACGTTCCGCCTGCTGCGGCTTGCGATGACCCTGCGCCGCCGGACCGCCAAGGCCGCCGTCACCTCGCTGCGCGCGCTGCGGGCCGCCCTGCTCCAGGCGCACTACCGGCTCCAGCTGTGCCTGCCGCTGCGCGCCGACCGGGCCGTGTTCGCCGCGTACTGGGGGCGCGGGCACGGCTGCAACCCGGGCGCGCTGGAAGCCGCGTTCCGCGAGTTCGCGCCGCACATCCGCACGGCGTGGGTCGCGCGTCCCGGCCACCACCACGCCACCCCGGCCGGCACCCGGCCGCTCACCCCGGGCACGGCGGCCTACTGGACGGCCCTGGCCCGCTCCAAGTACCTGGTCAACAACGTCAACTTCGACCGCCGCCTGGTCAAGCGGCGCGGCCAGGTGTTCGTGCAGACCCAGCACGGCACACCGCTCAAACACATGGGCCTGGACCTCCAGGAGCGGCCCGCGGCGGGCGGCGGCATGGACTTCGCGGACCTGCTGCGCGGCGTCGACAAGTGGGACTACGTCCTGTCCGCCAACCGGCACACCACGCTGACCTGGGAGCGCGTCTACCCCGGCCGCTACATCACGCTGGAGTACGGCTACCCGCGCAACGACGTCTTCCAGCGGGCCACCTCGGTCGACGTGGCGGCCCTGCGCGCGGCCCTCGGCGTGCCGGACGACGTGGTCGCGGTGCTGTACGCGCCGACCCACCGCGACTACCGCCGCACCCAGCGCCCCGCCCTCGACCTGGAGCGCCTCGCCCGGCGCCTCGGCCCGCGCTTCGTCGTCCTGGCCCGCGCCCACTACTTTCAGGACGGCCCGCTCACCACCGCGCGCCACGGCCCCGTCGAGGACGGTCCCGCCCGGGACACGCCGGACGGTCCCGCGCCGGGCGGCCGGGTCATCGACGTCAGCGCCCACCCGAGCGTCGAGGCCCTGTGCCTGGCCTCCGACGTCCTGCTCACCGACTACTCGTCGATCATGTTCGACTACGCCAACCTGGACCGCCCGATCGTGCTCCTCACCGACGACCGGGAGGCGTACGAGGCGGCCCGCGGCACCTACTTCGACGTCCGCGCCCGTCCGCCCGGCGCGGTCGCCCGCACCCCGGACGAGCTGGTCGACATCCTGACCGGCGGCCACTGGCGCGGCTCGCGCTCCGCCCAGCTGCGGGCCGCCTTCCGCGCGCGGTTCTGCCCCTACGACGACGGACGCGCCGCCGAGCGGGTGGTACGGCACGTGGTGCTCGGCCAGAGCGACGAGGCGGCCGGGCTGCCTCCCGTCGTCCCGCTCGCCGAGCGCCACCCGGTGCCGTCGCGGGCCGCCGCGGACCGGGCCCGTTCCCGGCTGGCCACCGTGCCCCCGCCCGCGGGCCCGCAGACCGTCACCGAGAGCCACTGACGAGAGCCCGCCGAGAGCCACCGGCAAGAGCCTGAGCCTGACCGAGAGCACCCGCCGAGAGCACCCGAAGAGAGATCGAAGAGAGAGCCCCATGCCGCGCTTCAGCATCATCGTCCCGTCCCACGGTGTGGCGGGCCGGCTGTCCCTGGCCCTTGACTCGGTCCTCGCCCAGTCCTACGGCGACTTCGAGCTGATCCCGGTCTGCGACGGGCCCGGCGCCCCGGCCACCGACGTGGCCGCCGCACACGCCCGCCGGGACTCACGGGTGCGGCCGGTGCACTCCCCGCCGTCCGCGGGTCTGAGCGGCGCGCGCAACGCCGGGACGGCCGCGGCGACCGGCGCCTACCTGCTCTTCCTCGACGGCGACGACGTGCTCACGCCGGGCGCGCTGACCGCGCTGACCGGCCGGCTGGAGGAGACCGGCGACGTCGACGCGCTGTACTTCGAGCACGAGCGGACGCCCTGGTGGGAGGGGCTGCCCCTGCCACCGGACCCGGCCGGCGGCCTTCCCGGCGGCCTCCTTGGCGGTCTTCCCGGCGGCCTTCCCGCGCACGTCTTCGCGCCCGACCAGGCCCCGCACCTGACCGGTGTGCGGCTGCCCGCGTGGAGCGCCGCCTACCGCCGCGCCTTCGTGACCGGCCGCCGTCTCGCCTTCCCGGCCGGGCACCACACCGACCTCGGCTGGGGCGGCGAGGTCGTCGTGGCCGCCGAGCGGATCGCCGTCCTACGCCGCGTCGTCGTACGGCACCTGCTGCGCCGGCAGGGCAGCAGACTCGAACTCCCGGGCGAGCACCAGTTCGACCTCCTCGACCAGTCGGAACGGGTGCTCGTCCGGGCCTGCGCGCAGGGCCTGTCCGCGGAACGCTACGCCGCCCTGTTCGCGCAGGTCATGGAGGTCGTGACGGAGACGGCCCGGCACCCGGGGCGGGTGCCGGCGGGCCGCCGCCGCGCCTTCTTCGACCGGGCACGGCTCCTGGACCGCGGCCACCGCCCGGCCGGCCCCCGGCCGCCCACGGACCGCCCCGGCCTGCCGCACCGGCTGCCCGCGGCCCTGGCCTACCCCGCGTTCCGCGCGCGGGCCGCCGCCGCCGGGGCCGCCGGGCGGGCAACGCGGGCGGGCGCCGGCGCCGCCTCGGGTCTGCGCGCCGTCCGCACCCGCCTCGGCTACCGGTGGCACCTGCGCCGGCCGCTCGACGACGACCTCGTCGTGTACTGCGCGTACTGGGGCCGCGGCTACGCCTGCAACCCGGCCGCCCTGCACGCCAGGGCCCTCGAACTCGCCCCGCACCTGCGCGCGGTGTTCCTGGTCGAACCCGGCCGGGAACACACCCTGCCCGAGGGCGTCGACCACGCCCCGATCGGCAGCCCCCGCGCCTGGAAGGCGCTGGCCCGCGCCAAGTACCTGGTGAACAACGCCAACTTCGCCGACGCCGTCGTCAAACGGCCCGGCAGCGTGCACGTCCAGACCCAGCACGGCACCCCGCTGAAGACGATGGGCTGCGACCAGTCGACGTACCCGGTGGTCGCGGCCCAGACGGGCAGCTTCACCAAACTGCTGCGCCGCGTGGACCGCTGGGACCACAACCTGTCCTCCAACCGGCACTCCACCGAGATCTGGGAGCGGGCCTTCCCCGGCGCGTACGAGAACCTGGAGTACGGCTATCCGCGCAACGACCTCCTGCTGACGGCGGGCGCCGGGGACGTGGCCCGCGTCCGCCGCGCGCTGGGCGTGCCCGAGGGCGCGACGGCCGTCCTGTACGCCCCCACCCACCGCGACCACGCGACCGGTTTCGAACCCGGCCTGGACCTGGAGGAGTTCTGCGCGGCGGCCGGCGACGACGTCGTCGTACTGCTGCGCGCCCACTACTTCTACGACCGGGGCGGGCGCGCGGACAGCGGCCGGGTCATCGACGTGACCGCGCACCGCTCCACCGAGGAGATCTGCCTGGCCGCCGACGCGCTGGTCACCGACTACTCGTCGATCATGTTCGACTACGCCAACCTGGACCGCCCGATCGTCGTGTACGCCGACGACTGGGACGTGTACCGCGAGACGCGGGGCGTCTGCTTCGACCTGATGCGGACGCCGCCCGGCCCGGTGGCGCGCACCCCGGGGGAACTGGCGGCCCTCTTCCGCGAGGGCTCCTTCGCGGGGGCCCGGTCGGCGGCGCTGCGGGCGGCGTTCCGGGAGCGGTTCTGCCAGTTCGACGACGGCCGGGCCGCCGAACGCGTCGTACGCCGGGTCTTCCTCGGCGAGCCCGAGGTGGCGCTGCCGCCCGTGGTCCCCCTCGCCCGGCGTGCCCCGGCCCCGGCCGCCGTGCCGTTCATGAGGGCCGCCGTCCCGTTCGTGAGGAGCTGACGAGAGCAGTGCCCCGCTTCAGCATCATCGTTCCCTGCTTCAAGGTGCAGGGCTTCCTGCGCGAGTGCCTCGACTCGGTCCTCGGCCAGTCCTTCCGGGACATCGAGGTGATCGCCGTCGACGACCGCTCCCCGGACGGCTCGGGCGCGATCCTCGACGAGTACGCCGAGCGCGACCCGCGCGTGCGCGTGCTGCACCTGCCCGAGAACGCCGGGCTCGGCCGCGCCCGCAACGCCGGAATGCCCCTGGCCACCGGCGACTTCCTCTTCTTCCTGGACAGCGACGACACCCTCACCCCGGGCGCGCTGCGCGCCATGGCCGACCGGCTGGCCGAGACCGGCGATCCGGACGTGCTGGTCTTCGACTACGCGCGCACCTTCTGGTGGGGCGGGACGCGGCGCAACGCCCTGGCGAGGGTCCTGGCCGAGGCGGGCGAGGGGACGTTCACGGCGGCCGAGCGGCCGGAGATCCTGGACCTGCTGATGGTCGTGTGGAACAAGCTGTACCGGCGCGACTTCGTCGAGGAGCACGGTTTCGCCTTCCCGCCCGGCTACTACGAGGACACGCCCTGGACCTTCCCGGTCCTGCTCACCGCCGGCCGGATCGCCGTGCTCGACCGGATCTGCCTGCTGTACCGCCAGCGCCTTCAGGGCAACATCCTGTCCACCACCAGCCGCAAGCACTTCGACATCCACGACCAGTACGAGCGGGTCTTCGCGTACGTGGACGCGCACCCGGAGCTGGCCTCCTGGCGGCCGTACCTGCACCGCAAGATGGGCGAGCACTGCCTGGACATCCTCGCCAAGCCGGACCGGCTGCCGGCGGCGGACAAGGCCGAGTTCTTCCACCGCACGGCCGAACTGTTCCGCGCGCACCGGCCCGCGGGCGCACCGGTCGGCGCTGACCTCGCCGTCCTGGAGGGCGGTTACGCGGCCTACCGGCTGCGGCGGCAGGCCGAGCGGGCCGAGCGGGAGCTGGGCCGGCGGGCGCGGCGGGTCCGCCGGGTGGCGGCGCGCGGGGTGAAGGGCGGCTGGGCGGCGCTGCACAGCCGCCGCCCCCTGGACCCGGACCTCGTCCTGTACTCGGCGTTCTCGCACCGCGGGGTGCTCGGCGACCCGGCGGCCGTCCACCGCAAGGCGCGGGAGATCGCCCCGCACCTGCGCGGGGTGTGGGTGGTCCGCGACGCCGAGCAGGCGCGGTGGGCCGGGCTGCTGCCGCCCGGCGTCGAGTACGTCCTGCCCGGCACCCCGCGCTTCCGCCGGCTTGCCGCGCGCGCCGGGTACTTCGTCAACAACGTCAACTGGCCCGACGTGCCCGCCAAGCGCCCCGGCAGCGTGCACATCCACACCCATCAGGGCACCCCGCTGAAGTACATGGGCGCCGACCTGCTGGCCAAGCCGGGCGCCCGGCACGGCCTGGACGTCCCGGGCATGCTGCGCCGCGCCGACCGCTGGGACCACAGCCTGGTCGCCAACCGCCACTCCGAGCTGGTGTGGGAGCGGGCCTACCCGTGCCGCTTCGTCTCCGCGCGCACCGGGAGCCCGCGCAACGACGTCCTCGTGCGGGCCGGCGCACGGGAAGGCGACGAGCCGGGGGCCGCGGTACGCGCCCGGCTCGGCATCCCGCCGGACCACACGGTGGTGCTGTACGCCCCGACGCCGCGCGAGTACCGGCGCGGCGGGCACGTGGAGCGCTTCGACGCGGCCCGCCTCGCCGCGGACCTCGGCGAGGGGCACACCCTCGTCGTCCGGCTGCACCCGGCGCTGGCGGCGGGCCCCGCGCGCGGTCTGGGCCTGGCCGAGCTGCACCGGCGCGGTGTGCTCGTCGACGCGACGGACGAGCCGTTCGTCGAGGAGGTGATGCTCGCCTCCGACGTCCTCGTCACCGACTACTCCGCCCTGATGTTCGACTACGCCACGCTGGACCGGCCGATCGTGGTGCACGCCGACGACCTCGGCGCGTACACGGCGAGCCGGGGCCTGTACCTCGACATCACCGCGGAGCCGCCGGGCCACGTGTCGCGCTCCTACCGGGAGCTGGCGTGGCTGCTGGCCTCCGGGACCTGGCGGGACGCGGAGTCGGCGCGGCTGCGGGCGGCGTTCCGGGCACGCTTCTGCGAGTTCGACGACGGCTGGGCGGCGGAGCGGGTGGTGCGCACACTGCTCCTCGGGGAGGAGGGCTGGACCCCGCCCGGACCGGCCGCGCCCGCCGCGTCCGCCCGGTCCGCGGCGCCCGCTTCCGCCCAGGTGCCCGCCCAGCTCTCCGGCCACGGCCGGCTCGCCCCGTCATGAGGCCCCGCGCCCGGATGCGGGAGGCGGCGGCCCGTCTGCGCGGGCCGCGCGGCTGCGTCCTGCTCCTGGCCGTGCTGTTCGCGCTGCTCCAGCTCGGCACCGTCACCGGCCGGGACACCCCCGACACCAAGAACTACCTGTCCTACGCCCTGAGCCTGCGCGGCACGGACAAGCGCGCGACGGCGGCCGTCACGATCGACTACGCCTGCGCGGGCCGGGCCGCGCGGGCCCGCCGCGAGCAGAGCGTGGACGTGCTGCGCTTCCGCGCGCCGAGCCCGGCCGCCCGGGTGGCCAAGGAGTGCCGCACCGAGCTGGGGCGTGCCGTGGACACGCGGCTGCGGGCCGGGCAGACCGGCGGGCACACCCTGCCGTTCATGCCGGTGCGCTTCATGCGGATCTTCGAGGTGCGGCCCGGCTACCCGGTGTTCCTGCTCCCCTTCGTCAGCGTCCTCGGGGCGACCTGGGGCCTGTGGGCGGCGGGCGTGACCGTGACGGTGGCGGGCGGCGTCCTCGTGTACGTGCTGCTGCGCGGGCGCCGGGTGCCCGCGCCCCTGGCGCTGGCCGGCCAGGGGCTCTACTACGTCCTGCCGTGCGGCACCACCGCCATGCGCCCGATGACCGAGGGCCTGATGACGGCACTGACCCTGACGGCGCTGTGGGGCTGTGCCCTGGCCCTGGACGGGCGGCGCCGGTGCGGGCCCGCGGTGGTGGGCGGCGCGCTGCTCGCGCTGTTCACGGTGAAGCACTCCCAGGCACTGTTCCTCGGCCTGGCCCTGGCCGCCGCGGGCGCGCTGATCACCGTACGGCGGCGGGCGCGGCACCGGCCGGCGGGGCGCGCGCTCCTCGCGGTCACGGCGGTGGCGTGCTGCGCGGTCGCCGGCACGCTGCTGGTGGCGCGGGCGCTGCACTACCCGTCCGAGTACGACAGCCTCCAGGACCTGCTCACCGACCACTACGCCCGGCCCGACCGGGCCCGTCCGTGGCCGGAACTGCTGCGGCTGGAGGCCGACTTCTGGCGGGAGTGGCTGCGCCGGCAGCTGTGGCAGCCGCTGTTCGCCGCGCTGCTCGCCGCGGGCGCGTGGGGCGCGCTCAGGGCCCGCCCCGGTTCCGGTCCGGGGCCCGGCCGGGCGTTCGGTGCCTTCGTGGTGGCGGCCGCGGCCACCGGGTTCCTCAACCAGGCGGCGCATCCCGACATCACCGTGTGGGGCGAGCGGCTGATCGTGCTGGCCTGGCTGCTGCCGGTGCTGGGGCTGCCGCTGCTGGCCGCCGCGCCGGCCCCGGGGGCGCGGCGGCCGGCGGCGGGCATCCCGGGCCCACGCGCGGAGAGCACGGAGAGCACGGAGAGCGCGGAGAGCGCAGAGGGCGGGGAACGGAGTCCGGAGGGGACGGGGAAGGTCACTCGATGACGAGCTCGACCGGGATGTTGCCGCGGGTGGCGTTGGAGTAGGGGCAGACCTGGTGGGCCTGCTCGACCAGCTTGCGGCCGGTGGCCTCGTCCACGGTGTCGGGCAGTTCGACGCGCAGGGTCACGGCGAGCGCGAAGCCCTCGCCCTGCTTGCCGATGCCGACCTCGCCGGTGACGGCGGCGTCGCTCACGTCCACCTCGGCCTGGCGGCCGACGACGGCGAGGGCGCTGGCGAAGCAGGCCGCGTAGCCGGCGGCGAAGAGCTGCTCCGGGTTGGTGCCCAGGCCGTCGCCGCCGAGTTCCACGGGCGGGGCGAGCTGCACGTCCAGCTTGCCGTCGGAGCTGAAGGCTCGGCCGTCGCGGCCGTGGGTGGCGGTGGCGACGGCGGTGTAGAGCGCGTCCATGGAGATCCGTCCCTCTCGTACGTCGTGCGCCGGCGGGCGCCGGGTCGGCGTCCTGTCCGGACAGCCATGAGTAGAGCACACAATTCAATTGTGCACAACTAAATGACGTGCCCGAGGTACCCTGCAGTCATGACGACCGAGGTACCGCGGACCCCCGCCCCCGACGAGGAGTGGCTGCGCCTGGACCGCCAGATCTGCTTCGCGCTGCAAGCCGCCTCCCGCGCCTTCACCGGCGTCTACCGCGGCCTCCTCAAGGACCTGGGCCTGACCTATCCGCAGTACCTGGTGATGCTGGTGCTGTGGGAGGACGGCGAGACGCCCGTGAAACGGCTGGGCGAGCGCCTGCGCCTCGACTCCGGGACCCTCTCCCCGCTGCTCAAACGCCTGGAGGCGGCGGGCCTGGTGGTCCGGGAGCGCAGTACGCGCGACGAGCGGTCGGTCCAGGTGCGGCTGACCGGCGCGGGCGCGGCCCTGCGCGAGCGGGCCGCCCTGGTGCCGCACCGGATCGCGACGGCGACCGGCCTCGACGCCGAGGAGGCCGCCGATCTGCACCTGCGCCTCACCCGGCTCACCGACGCCCTGGACGCGGCGGCACGGGACCTGCCCGACTGACAGGACCTTCCGGCGGATCACGCCGCGGGCCCCCTGACCCCCCGCATGCCCCCCGCACACTTGTCCGGAATGACCGATCGGGCACGCTTGGTGACTTCTTACCGGTGATTGCTCGCGTATCGACGCGGACGCGGCATTGGCGCGGTCTACGATCCCGCGTGATGAGTGCCTTCCCGAGCGTGCCGCGTGCCCTGGTCCGCGCGTCGAGCGGACACCGCTTCCTCACCCTGACGGCCGCCTGGCTCCTCACGCGCGCCGTGATGCTGTGGCTGCTCGCCCACGACACGCTGCCCGGCCTGGGCGGGGGCGCGGTGGCGCGCGAGGTGTGGAAGCTGTACCACCGCTGGTACGTCGTGCTCTCCCAGGGCGCCTTCCCTGCGCACGACACGCTGTGGCAGTACCCGCCGGGCGCCGGCCCGGTACTGCTGTCGCCCGCGCTGCTGCCGGGGCTGACGTATTTCCAGGCCTTCGTCGCCCTCACCCTGACCGCCGACGCGGTGATCGCCCTGACGCTGGCCCGCGCGGGCACCCGGCCGGGCCGCAGCGTGCGCGGGGCCGCCTACTGGACGCTGGGCCTGCCGCTGCTGCTGCACGTCCCGCTCGCCCGCTACGACGTCCAGGTCACCGCCTTCGCCGTGCTCTCCCTGCTGGCGCTGCGCCGCTCCCCGCGCGCGTCCGGCACACTCGCCGCGCTGGGCGCCCTGGTCAAGGTGTGGCCCGCCCTGGTGCTCCTGGGCACCCCCCGGGGCCGTACGACGCGCTCCGCGTGGACCTGGGCGGCCGGGGCCGGGGCCCTCGTCGCACTGGTCCTCGCCGGGGTGTTCCGCAACCCGCTGGCCTTCGTGCGCCAGCAGGGCGGCCGGGGGGTGCAGATCGAGTCCTTCGGCGGCACGGTGCTCGCCCTCGCGACCCACGCGGGCTGGCCGGGCACCGTGCGCTACCAGTACGGCGCGCTGGAGTTCACCGGCCCGCACGTCACGACCGTGGCACATGTCTCACTGGCCCTGTCCGCGGCGGCCCTCGCACTGCTGCTGCTCTGGCGCGTCCGGGCCCGGCACTGGACGGCCGCGACGCCCTGCGACGCCGCGCTGAGCGCCGTCCTGCTGTTCACCGTGACCAGCCGGGTGATCAGCCCGCAGTACATGATCTGGCTGGTGGGACTCGCCGCGGTGTGTCTCACCTCACGGGAGACCACACAGCGCCCGGTGACGGCGCTGATCGCCCCCGCCTGCCTGGTCAGCGCGATCGCCTACCCGACGCTCTACAGCCAGGTCGCGGGGTGCACCTGGACGGGTTGTGTGTTGATGCTGACCCGAAACGGCCTGCTGGCCACGGCCACGGTAGTCTCGTTCGTCCGGCTGTGGCGCTCGACGAGACCCGTGGTGCCCCGCAGACAACCCGAGCAGGACCCGCACCGTCTTCCGTCCGGGACGCTGAGTTCCACTTAACGGGAGATTACCGACCACACCTACGATATTCGGCCGTGGACTCCATGCACCTGCACCCGCAGCAGACCCCGCACGTCAGCGTCGTCGTCATCGGCTTCAACGATGTCGACCGCATAGCGCACGCGGTGCGTTCCGCGCTCGTCCAGGGCCCCATGGTCCGCGAGGTCGTCGCCGTCGACGACTGCTCGACCGACGGCACCCATGAACTGCTCAGACGCCTCGCCGAGGACGAGCCGAGGCTGCGGGTGATCCGGCGCGAGACCAACAGCGGCGGCTGCGGCAGCCCGCGCAACACCGGCATCGACGCGGTGACGTCGCCGTACCTGATGTTCCTCGACAGCGACGACGTGCTCCCGCCCGGCGCCGTCGACGCGCTGCTCACGACGGCCGACCACGAGGACGCGGAGGTCGCGGGCGGGCTGTGCGTGCGCCGCGAGCTGCCCTCGGGCCGCGAGGTGCCGTGGCAGGGCGAGCTGTACACGCGGACCACCGTCCTCGCGCACCCCGCGCAGCAGTCCGGGATCGTGCACGACACGCTGTGCGTCAACAAGCTGTACCGCACCGCCTTCCTCCGTGAGCACGACATCCGCTTCCCCGAGGGCCGCTTCCCCTACGAGGACATCGTCTTCGCCGCGCGGGTCCTGGCCGCCGGGCCGCGCATGGCCTTCGTCCCGGACCACGTGTACGTGTGGAACGTCCGCCGCTCCGCCGAACAGCTGTCGATCTCGCTGGACCGGGCGCACGTCGAGAACTGGCAGGCGCGCACCGAGGCGAACCGGCAGGCGTACGAGATCCTGCTGAGCGCCGGGCAGAAGGAGCTGGCGCGGGCGGCCCGCGCCAAGTTCCTCGAACACGAGTTGCGCATGTACGCCCGCGAGCTGACCCTGCGCGACGCGAAGTACCGCCGCGCCTGGTGGACCCACACGCGCGCGTACCTGCGGGAGTACGACGCGGGTGACTGGACGGCCGAGCCGACCGCGCCCGGCCGCCTCATCGCCCGGGTCGTCCTCGCCTCGCCCGAGCCGCGCGACCTGCCCCGGCTGAAGGAACTGGCCGCCCGGCCGGCCCGGCTGTGCCCGCCCTACGCGCGCGGCGAGGAAGGCGTCCCCGTCTGGGCGGACGACCTGCCCCAGCTCACCCTGGAGCCCTACCTGGCCCGGCCGGCGCACCGGCTGCCGCTCTGCGTGGACGCGGCGCTGCGCCCCCGCTCGCGGGGCGCCACCCTGCTGCGACTGCGCCTGCACGAGATGTACGGGCAGGTGGCGGCCGCGAAGCCGCGGACGGTGGAGGTGGAGTGGCTGCACCGCGAGGCGGGCCGCGTGGCGCAGCGCGCCACGGTCGCGCTGCGCCCCGACGCAGGGGACACCTGGCGGGCCGACACGGTCGTGGACCTGACGGCCCTGGGCGCCGGGACCTGGGACCTGCGCCTGCGGGTGCGCTTCGCCGACGGCACCGCCCGCGAGGTGACCGGGCACGCCGGGGCGGACACCGGCCTGCTGCGCCGCAGCGTCGTGCCGAGCCTGCGCTTCGGCGTTCTGCTGGTCCAGCCCTACGCCACGCACTCGGGCGCGCTGGCCCTGCGCCTGGCCACCGGCTGGCGCGGCGCCACCACGATCCTGCGCGGCAGGGTCCGCCGCCTGCTGGGCCGTGGAACCGGATAGGGACGCGAACGCATCCCAGCCCACAGCACCACTGAACCATTTGCACCACCTGCACCACCTGCACCACCTGCACCACCTGCACCACCTGGGCCAACTGACGAGGAGACGCCCACCATGACCTGGCTGATCACCGGCGGCGCCGGCTACATCGGAGCGCACGTCGTCCGCGCGATGACCGAAGCGGGCGAGCAGGCCGTCGTGTACGACGACCTGTCCACGGGCATCGCAGAGCGCGTCCCGGACGGGGTCCCCCTGGTGGTGGGCTCCACCCTGGACGGGGAGCGGGTGGCCCGGACCCTCACCGAGCACGGGATCACCGGCGTCATCCACCTCGCGGCGAAGAAGCAGGTCGGCGAGTCGGTGGAGCTGCCCCTGCAGTACTACCGGGAGAACGTGGAGGGCCTGCGCGTCCTGCTGGAGGCCGTGACGGCGGCCGGGGTGGGCGCCTTCGTGTTCTCCTCCTCGGCGGCCGTCTACGGCATGCCGGACGTGGACCTGGTCACCGAGGAGACGCCGTGCGCGCCCATGTCGCCGTACGGGGAGACGAAGCTGGCGGGTGAGTGGCTGGTCCGCGCGACGGGCCGGGCCACGGGCCTGTCCACGGCCTCCCTGCGCTACTTCAACGTGGCGGGCGCGGCGGCCCCGGAACTCGCCGACACCGGCGTGTACAACATCGTCCCCATGGTCTTCGAGAAGCTGACGGAGAACGCGCCGCCCCGCATCTTCGGCGACGACTACGCCACCCCCGACGGCACCTGCATCCGCGACTACATCCACGTGGTGGACCTCGCGGAGGCCCACGTGGCCACGGCCCGCGCGCTGCGCGCCGCCCCCGGCCTCGACCTGACGCTGAACATCGGCCGCGGGGAGGGCGTCTCGGTGCGCGAGATGATCGACACGATCAACTCCGTCACCGGCCACCACCGCGTGCCGACGGTCACCCCGCGCCGCCCCGGCGACCCGGCCCGCGTCGTCGCCTCCGCCGACCGCATCACCGCGGAACTCGGCTGGAAGGCCAAGCACGACGTCCACGACATGATCACCTCAGCCTGGGCAGGCTGGCTCCACCACCACCCGGAGGCGGCCCGCGCCTGAGGGCCCGCGGGCCCGGGCCCGCCCGCGCCTGCCTCTGCGGGGGCCGCGTGGGCCGGGCAGCCGGGCGCGCCGTGGGCGCGTGACGCAGGCGCGAGGCGCGTCCCGGGCACGCCGGGCGCGCCTTGGCCCGTGAACCGACGGAGCGCGCCGCAGACGGACCGGGCACGCCTTGAGCGGCGCGCCCCGGCGCCGCACGCGCCGGAGCCGGACTTGACGGCCTTGAGCGCCGGACGTGCCGTGGAAACGCACCCGACGCTCGCTCCGGACACGCCGTGGGCGCCCTGAGGGCGGGTCCGAGCGCGGTACTCACCTTGGCAGCACGCGACGCGCCTGAAACGGCACACCCAGCGCGGGTGCGCGCCCGATCCGGGCCAGGCGTGCAGGCGCACCCGGACCCAGTCCAGGCCCGGTCGGCCCCGGGCACGCCTTGAGCGGCGCCCCGGCGCCGCGTACCCCGCGTCGGATCGGGGGTGCTCGCCGGCCTCGCTGTCACAGGGACTTGAGTGCCTCCGCCGTGCCGTGTGCCAGAGCGCCCAGGTAGCCCTTGGGGAGCTTGGGGCTGCGGATGACGACCGCGCGCCAGTACAGGGGGCCGGAGATCAGGTCGAGGGCCAGGTCGCGGTCGAGGCCGGGGCTGATCTCGCCGCGTTCCCCCGCCGCCGCGAGGATGCTGCTGGCGACCCCCTCCTGGCCGTCGCGCAGGGCCTTCTGCACGGCCTCGGCGAGATCGGGGTTGCGCGCCGCCTCGGCCTGGAGGTCGGGCAGGATCTGCGAGGCCACGGGGTGGCGCAGGGCGCGGGAGGTCACCTCGTACAGCAGGCGCAGGTCCGTCTCCAGGGAACCGGTGTCCGGCGCGGGCAGCCCCTGCACGGCGAGCGCGGAGACGACGTCGAGCACCAGGTGCAGCTTGGAGCGCCAGCGCCGGTACACCGCGGTCTTGCCCACGCCCGCGCGCCGCGCGATGCCCTCGATGGACATGCGCGCGTAGCCGACGGCCGCCAGCTCGCCGAAGACGGCGGCCCGGATCGCCTCCGTCACGTCCTCCCGCAGCACGGCCGCCCCGGCGGGGGCGCGGCGCGGACGCGTCTGGGGTTCGCCGGCGTTCGTCGTCATGCGCTCCAGCATAGGCCGTTACGACGAAACGGTTGCGTTGCGACGTCACTTGGGCCTACGCTCACGTTGCGACGATACGGTCCCGTTCCGACGTAAGAGAACGTGAAGAGAACCGTAAGGAAACGGGCGGTGGACATGGAGCCGGCGCCCGCGCCCCCTTCCCCCGAGCGAAAGCAGCGGATGTGAGCCAGGTCCTCCACACACCGCCCCCCGCCCCGGCCCAGGCCGAGGACGACCTGGGGGCGCTCGCCGCCCGACACGGCCTGTCCGTCAGCGGCGCCCGCCCCACCCTGCCCGCGTACGTGCGCGAGCTGTGGGCGCGACGTCACTTCATCACGGCCTTCGCCACGGCCAAGCTCACCGCCCAGTACAGCCAGGCGAAGCTCGGCCAAGTCTGGCAGGTCGCCACACCCCTGCTGAACGCCGCGGTGTACTACTTCATCTTCGGCGTCCTGCTCGGCACCAGCCGGGGCGTCTCGGACTACATCCCGTTCCTGGTCACCGGCGTGTTCATCTGGACGTTCACGCAGAGTTCGATCATGGCGGGCACCCGGGCCATCTCCGGCAACCTGGGCCTCGTGCGGGCCCTGCACTTCCCGCGGGCCGCGCTGCCCATCTCCTTCGCGCTCCAGCAGCTCCAGCAGCTGCTGTTCTCGATGGCCGCCCTCGTGGTGATCCTGCTCTGCTTCGGCGTGCTGCCCGCCGCGTCCTGGGCGCTGGCCGTGCCGGTGCTGGTGCTCCAGTTCGTCTTCAACGCGGGCGTGTCGATGGTCGTGGCCCGGATGGGCGCGAAGACCCCGGACATCGCCCAGCTCATGCCGTTCCTGCTGCGCACCTGGATGTACGTCTCCGGTGTCATGTGGAGCATCGACGCGACCCTCAAGCACAGCAGCGTCCCGCACTTCGTCAAGACGCTGCTGGAGATCAACCCGGCGGCCGTCTACATCGACCTGATGCGCTTCGCGCTCATCGACAGCTTCAAGGCCCACCAGCTCCCGCACCACGTGTGGGCGTACGCCGTGGGCTGGGCGCTGCTCGCCGGGGTCGGCGGCTTCGTCTACTTCTGGAAGGCCGAGGAGAGGTACGGACGTGGCTGAGCGCACCAGCGAGAAGATCCCCACCGTCGTCGCCGACGAGGTCGACATCGTCTACCGGGTGCACGGCACGGGCGCCGGCCGCGGCTCGGCGACCGCCGCGCTCAACCGCATCCTGCGCCCCGGCAAGGCCGAGAAGGCCGCGGGCGTACGCCGGGTGCACGCGGTGAAGAAGGTCTCGTTCGTCGCCTACAAGGGCGAGGCGATCGGCCTCATCGGCACCAACGGCTCCGGCAAGTCCACCCTGCTCAAGGCGATCGCGGGCCTGCTGCCGGTGGAGAACGGCAAGATCTACACCGACGGCCAGCCCTCCCTGCTCGGCGTCAACGCCGCCCTCATGAACGACCTCACCGGCGAGCGCAACGTCCACCTCGGCGGCCTGGCCATGGGCATGTCCCGGGAGCAGGTGAGGGAGCGCTACCAGGAGATCGTCGACTTCTCCGGCATCAACGAGAAGGGCGACTTCATCACGCTGCCCATGCGGACGTACTCCTCCGGCATGGCGGCCCGGCTGCGGTTCTCCATCGCCGCCGCCAAGGACCACGACGTCCTCCTCATCGACGAGGCCCTGGCCACCGGCGACCGCAAGTTCCAGAAGCGCTCCGAGGAACGCATCCGCGAGCTGCGCAAGCAGGCCGGCACGGTCTTCCTGGTCAGCCACAACAACAACTCGATCCGCGACACCTGCGAACGGGTGCTGTGGCTGGAACGCGGAGTGCTGCGCATGGACGGCCCCACCGACGAGGTCCTGAAGGCCTACGAGGCCTTCACCAGCGGCAAGTCCTGAGGTCCCGCGCCCGGGCTCACGGCACCACGGCGTACAGCACCTGCCCGCCCGGTCCGTGGGCCACGGGCCGCAGGCCGGGATCCCGCCGGGGCTCCCGGCCGTCGACCACCCAGCGCACGCGGTACATCCGCAGGATGTCCCGGCGCGCGCCCCGCGGGGTGCTCCGCGCGAAGTAGCGCTGCACGGCATGCTCCCGCCGTGCCTCGTCCGGCAGGAAGAACTCCGGGTAGCCGGGAACGACGGTGTAGGCGCCGTAAGCCGGGATCAGCCGGGACGGCACGTCCCGGGCCATGACCACGTCGCCGTACCTCACGTACGGCGTGATCCAGTGGTACCCGGCCCACGGCTCCGTGTAGTGCACGGCGAGCGCGGCCGGCAGCGCGGCCCGCCCCACGACGTAGCCGAGGACCCCCGCCTGCGTCCACGCGCCCAGGGCCAGCGCACCCGCCAGCGCCCACGCCCACCCGGTGCGCACCGCCCGCCGGCCCCGGCCCAGCACCTCCAGCACCACGGCGAGCTGGGCCGGCACGAGCGCGGCGGGCAGCGCCCGGCCCCAGGAGTAGTGGCCGCTGACGAAACCCGCCGTGCACACCAGCGCGCCCAGCGCGAAGAAGAGCGCCAGTGGATCCCAGCGGTCGCGCCGCCACCGCACCGCCAGCGCGGCCACACCGAGCAGCGCCAGCCAGTACCGGCCCGCGAAGTCCGTGTACAGCGCCCGGTGCACGCCCTCCAGGTCCCGCCCGGCCGAGAACAGCGCGAAGAAGTCGTAGTACGGCCACAGCCACAGCACCAGCAGCCCCAGCCCGGCCGAGGCGGCGATCCGGGGCCACTGGGCGCGCGGGGGCCGGGCGGCGATCACCGTGGCCAGCGCGCCCAGGGTGGCGACGATCCCCGTGAACTGGTGGCAGAGCAGGATGACCGCCCACAGCGCCCCGAGCCCGAGCCACACCTCCCACCCGGCCGGCGCGCGCAGGGCCCGGGTGAGCCACGCCCAGTGGTGGAAGGCCAGACCGAGGGCCAGCACGCTGGGGTAGGAGACGGTCAGCGCGAGGGAGTTGAGCGAGACGAAGCCGCTCCAGTTGATGAGTGCGGTGCCCCACAGCAGCACCAGGCTCAGGACGGCCAGGGCGGGCGCGGCCGGGTGCGCGCTCAGCGTCCGTACGTACCGGCGCACGCCCGTGGCCAGCAGCGCCAGCCCGGCGCACGCGGCCAGGCGCAGCACGACGAAGACGGACCAGCCGCTCCACCGGGCGACGCAGCCCAGCAGCAGCATCCACGGCGAGTAGTAAGGGCTCGGGGTGTCCGCGTCGACGAGCGGGTTGCCGGGGTGCAGCAGGCTGTGGCGCAGGCGTTCGACGGTGGCCGCGTGCATGCCGAGGTCACCGGCCCACGGCAGCCGGACGATCACCAGGAGCAGCAGGACGACGAGGAGCGCGGCGGCCGTCCGGGGAGCGGCGGAACGTTTCACGAAGACCGGCGGCCGCGGCGCCGCCCTCCCGGCGGGGCGCGCCTCGGGCGGCGCGGCGCGCATCATCGCGCTGAAATTCCCGACGGCAGGCCCTTCACCGTATTTCCGCCGCCCGCACCGCGCATTCCGAATGCGGGCCGGCCGGCGCAGAACAGGCCGCTTTCCCTGGGGGCGGCCGTGACACGTACGAGCGCGGATGCGGGAGCGGGCGCGGCCGGACGGTCCCCGGCGAGGTGCACAGTCACGCGCGCCACTTTATCCGAATGATCTCGAATAACAGGAAAAGGTAAATTTACCGTGCGTCGTTTCCTAAACATCGACAAGAAATGAGGAGGAGGGCGCCCCGGGCCTTTGGCGGCCCAGAACGCCCTCCTTCGCTGCGCCGTGCGCTACGAGTGCGTGCGCAGCAGCGTCCGCATCGTCCGCATGGCCACCGACAGGTTGGCCAGGTCGAACGCGTCCGAACCGCGGATCTCCTCCAGCGTGGTGCGGGCCCGGGAGAGGATCGCCGCGTTCTTCTGCTCCCACACCTCGAAACGCTGCTCAGGCGTGGAGGTGCCGTTGCCCACGGCGAGGACGTCCGCGGTCAGGGCCGCGTGCGCCGCGTACAGGTCCTCGCGGATCGCCGCGCGCGCCATGGACTGCCAGCGGTCGGCGCGCGGCAGCTCGATGATGCGGTCCATCAGCTGGGTGATGGCGAGGCGGTCGGCCAGGTCGTAGTACACCTCGGCGACGTCCATCGGGTCCTTGCCCATGCGGTCGGCCACCGAGACGATGTCGAGCGCCGGGAAGGCCGAGGAGAACCCGGCCACGCGCGTGGCCAGTTCGTCCGGGACACCGGCCTCGGACAGCTCGTCGTAGACCTGCTGGTACCACTCCAGGTCCGCGCCCTTGAGCAGCTTGGGCAGCTGGGCCCACACCTGCTCGACCCGCTCGGAGAAGAACTCCACCGTCTCGCCGAGCTGGAGCGGCTGCGGCCGGTTGTTCAGCAGCCAGCGCGTGCCGCGCTCGACCAGGCGGCGCGAGTGCAGCCGGATCCGGGTCTGGACGTCGGCCTCGACCGTGTTGTCCAGCGCCTCCACCGCGTCCCACACCGGGGCCGAGCGGAAGATCGCGCGGGCCACGGTCTGCGCCCGGACGATCTCCTCCAGCGACGCCCCGGTCTCCTCCCGCAGCCGGTGCAGGTAGGTGGTGCCGCCGGTGTTGACCGTGTCGTTGACCAGGACGGTCGTGGTGATCTCGCGGTTCAGCGGGTGGTTGTCGATCTGCTCCCCGAACTGCTGGCGCAGCTGGGTCGGGAAGTAGGTGTGCAGCAGCCCGCGCAGGTACGGGTCGTCCGGCAGCGAGGTGTGCAGCAGCTCCTCGGCAACCGTGATCTTCGTGTACGCCAGCAGGACGGCCGTCTCGGGTCCGGTCAGGCCGTGTCCCGCGTTGAGCCGCTCCCGGATCTGGCGGTCGGTGGGCAGGAACTCCAGCGCCCGGTCCAGGTGCCCCTCGCGCACCAGGTGCTTCATGAAGCGCTGCTGGGCGTGGACCATGTCCTTGGACTGGGCGAGGGCGTTGGCGATCGCCGTGTTCTGCGCGTAGTTGTTGCGCAGCACCAGCGCGCCGACCTCGTCCGTCATCTGGGCGAGCAGCTTGTTGCGCTGCTTGACGGTCATGTCGCCGTCCGTGACCAGCCCGTTGAGCAGGACCTTGATGTTCACCTCGTGGTCGGAGGTGTCCACGCCCGCGCTGTTGTCGATGGCGTCGGTGTTGACCCGGCCGCCGGCCTGCGCGAACTCGATCCGGCCCAGCTGGGTGCAGCCCAGGTTGCCGCCCTCGCCGACGACGCGGACCCGCAGGTCCCGGCCGTCGACGCGGATGGCGTCGTTGGCCTTGTCGCCGACGTCGCCGTTCGACTCGGTGGACGCCTTGACGTACGTGCCGATGCCGCCGTTCCACAGCAGGTCCACCGGGGCCTGGAGGATGGCCCGCATCAGGTCGGCCGGGGTCAGCTTGGTGACACCGGACTCGATGCCCAGGGCCTCGCGGATGTGCGCGTTGACCGGGATGGACTTCAGGTTGCGCGGGAAGATCCCGCCGCCCGCCGACAGCAGGTCGGTGTCGTAGTCGGCCCAGCTGGAGCGCGGCAGGTCGAACAGGCGGCGCCGCTCGGCGTAGCCGGTGGCCGCGTCCGGGTTCGGGTCGATGAAGATGTGCCGGTGGTCGAAGGCGGCGACCAGCCGGATGTGCTCGCTGAGCAGCATGCCGTTGCCGAACACGTCGCCGGACATGTCGCCGATGCCGACGACCGTGAAGTCCTGCGACTGGGTGTCGACGTCCAGCTCGCGGAAGTGCCGCTTGACCGACTCCCAGGCGCCGCGGGCGGTGATGCCCATGCCCTTGTGGTCGTAGCCCGCGGAGCCGCCGGAGGCGAACGCGTCGCCGAGCCAGAAGTCGTACGACTCGGCGACCTCGTTGGCGATGTCCGAGAACGTCGCCGTGCCCTTGTCGGCGGCGACCACGAGGTAGGTGTCGTCGCCGTCGTGGCGGACCACGTCCCGCGGCGGTACGACCTCGCCCGCGACCATGTTGTCGGTGATGTCGAGCAGCGCCGAGATGAACGTCTTGTAGCTGGCGATGCCCTCGGCCAGCCAGGCGTCCCGGTCCACGCCCGGGTCGGGCAGCTGCTTGGCGACGAAGCCGCCCTTGGCGCCGACCGGCACGATGACCGTGTTCTTCACCATCTGGGCCTTGACCAGGCCCAGGATCTCGGTACGGAAGTCCTCACGCCGGTCGGACCAGCGCAGGCCGCCCCGGGCGACCTTGCCGAAGCGCAGGTGCACGCCCTCCACACGCGGCGAGTACACCCAGATCTCGTACGCCGGGCGCGGCGCCGGCAGGTCGGGGATGGCCTGCGGGTCGAACTTCATGGAGACGTAGTCGTGCGGCCGGCCGGCCGCGGCCTCCTGGAAGAAGTTGGTGCGCAGGGTCGCCTTGACGACCGTGAGGAAGGAGCGCAGGATCCGGTCCTCGTCCAGCGAGGCCACCTGGTCCAGGGCCGCGTCCACCTCTTCGAGCAGGGCGTCGACCAGTTCGTGGCCGGCGCGCTGGCGCTCGGGCGCCATCCGCGCCTCGAACAGGGAGACGAGCAGGCGGGTGGTGTGGACGTTGTTGCGGAGGGTGTCCTCCATGTAGTCCTGGCTGAAGGTGGAGCCCGCCTGGCGCAGGTACTTGGCGTAGGCGCGCAGCACCATGGCCTGGCGCCAGCCCAGCCCGGCGCTCAGCACCAGCGCGTTGAACCCGTCGTTCTCCGCCTTGCCGGTCCAGGCGGCGGCGAAGGCGTCCTGGAACCGCTCACGGGCGTCGTCGGCGAGGTAGTCACCGCTGCCGGTGACCGCCTTGGGCATGCGCAGGCCGAAGTCGTAGATCCACGCCGTCGTACGGTCCGCGCAGCGCAGCTCGTAGGGCCGCTCGTCGGTGACCTCCACGCCGAGCCGGCTGAGCACCGGCAGCACCTGCGAGAGGGAGACCGAGCCGCCCTTCTGGTAGATCTTGAAACGTCGCTCCTCGGGGGCCGCGCCCACCGGCTCGTACAGGCTGAGCGCGAACTTCTTGTCCTCGTCGAGCTGCTCCAGGTTGACCAGGTCGGCGACCGCGGCGCGCGGGGTGTGGTCGGCCTTGTAGCCCTCGGGGAACGCGGCGGCGTAGTGGCGCAGCAGCTCGGCGGCGCGCTCCTCGCCCAGTTCGGCGGTGAGCGCCTCGGAGAAGGCGTCGGCCCAGGAACGGGCGGCCTCCACCAGGCGGGCCTCGATGCGCTCCTTGTCGGCGTCGGACAGCTCGGGCAGCTCGGTGCCCTGCGGTACGCGGACGACGAAGTGCAGCCGGGAGAGGATCGATTCGGTGTTCCAGGCCGTGAAGTCGACGCTGGTGCCGCCCAGCTCCTCCTTCAGGATGTCGATGATCCGCAGGCGCACACCCGTGGTGTAGCGGTCGCGCGGCAGGTAGACGAGCGCCGAGTAGTAGCGGCCGTACTCGTCCTGGCGCAGGTACAGGCGCAGCCGGCGGCGCTCCTGGAGGTACAGCACCGAGGTGGCGATCGCCTGCAGCTCGGCGGCCGGGGTCTGGAACAGCTCGTCGCGCGGGTAGGTCTCCAGGATCTGGGTCAGGTCGCGCCCGTCGTGGCTGTTGGGCGAGAACCCGGCGAGGGCCAGCACCTCCTCGACCTTGCGGCGCACGACCGGGACCCGGCGCACCGACTCGGTGTACGCGGCGGACGAGAACAGGCCGAGGAAGCGGCGCTCGCCGACCACCTCGCCCTTGTCGTTGAACTTCTTGACGCCGATGTAGTCCAGGTACGACGGCCGGTGCACGGTGGCCCGGCTGTTCGCCTTGGTCAGCACGAGCAGCTTGTGCTCGCGGGCCTTGGCGCGGGCGTCGGCGGGCAGCCGCTCGAAGGACGGGCTGACCGGGTGGGCGTCCTCTCCGGCGTGCTGCGGGTCCGATCGCAGTATGCCGAGACCGGTACCGGGGACGGCGGCCAGCGTGTCGTCGTCCCGCAGCTGGTACTCGCGGTAGCCGAGGAAGGTGAAGTGGTCGGAGGAGAGCCAGCGCAGGAGCTCGCGCGCCTCCTCGACCTGCGGCCCGGGCAGGTCGGCGGGGACCGGCTCGCCGGGCAGGCTCTCGGCGATGCGGGAGGCCGCGTCGCGCATCTTCTCCCAGTCCTCCACGGCCTCGCGGACGTCGGAGAGCACGCGCAGCAGGTCGGCGGTGATCTGCTTGAGGTCGGACCGGTCGGTCTCGCGGTCGACCTCGACGTGGATCCAGGACTCGACGTGCGCGTCGTGCGGCAGCGCCGCACCGGCCGGCGCGGCGGGCAGCACTTCCAGGAGCTTGCCGGTCAGGTCGCGGCGGACGACGAACTGCGGGTGGACCACGACGTGGATGCCGCGGCCCTGCCGGGTCAGCTCGTTGGTGACCGAGTCCACGAGGAAGGGCATGTCGTCGGTGACGACCTCGACGACGGAGTGGCTGCAGGTCCAGCCGTTCTCCTCGACGGTCGGGGTGTGCACCCGTACGTTGGCCGTGCCCTGTGGGCGGTTCTCGGCCAGCCGGTAGTGCGAGAAGGCGGCTCCGAAGACGTCGACCGGGTCACGGTCGGCAAGGTCCTCCGGGGCGGTGTGCAGGTAGTAGCGCTGGAGGAAGGCGAGTACGGAGTCCCGGTCCGGGGTTCCCTCGCCCGCCATTCCGGCGGGGAGGTGCCCCCCGGCCGGACTGTTCTCAGCTACCCGAACGGCCCTTTCGAGCAACTCGGCCTTGGCTTCGTCCAGCTTGGTCTGCATTGTCCTCTGGCTCCTGTCGCGCGCCGTTGCGTGACGTTGAAGGAAGTACGGTCTCCGCCCTTTCGGCGTGACGTCCCGGTCCGGGGTGTCCGGCCCTTACCGACGCTATGCCGTGAGGTGAGAGGAGCGGGGGGATATCGGCCATCTTCGACGCATCCGAGGGGTGTGACACTGCTCTCGGTGGCGCCGCCGGGAACCGGCCCGGCATCCAGAAGGACCTGGGGGTCGCGGCGACCCCGTCCCGCCCGCGAGGACCAGCGACCGCCGCCCGGTCACGGATGTGGTCCGTGCTCACCGGGCGCAGAGCGGAGGCGAGAGCGCCCCCGCGAACTATCGCGCTGATCACGCCACCAGGCTATCGCTCTTCACGGGTGCCCCGTCATGAGCCGTATGTGTACAAAACCGGGGGTGGAACTTTGACGTTCTGCACAGGGGCACGGAGGCCTGGCGGCTGTCACACGACCGGGGCGAGGTCCCGAGGCGTCCGGCGGCTGCCACGGGGGTCGGGGCGAGGCCCGGGCTGTCCGGCCGCCACCGCACGGCGACGGCGAGGCTGCCGGAGGCGCTGGTGGCAGCCACGGAGGTCGGAGCGAGGTCAGGGTCGTCCGGCCGCCACCGCACGGCGACGGCGAGGCTGTCAGGGGGCGCTGGCGACTGTCACGCGCCGAGGGCGACGTCCCGGGCTGCCCGGCGGCTGTCACGCGACACGGGCAAGGCCCGGGGCAGCTGGCGGCTGTCACCCGGCAACGGGGACGGCGCCACGGCTGTCACACGGCCCTGCAGGCCCCCTGCAGGCCGGCCTGCCCTGCCGCGTCACGCGGCCCGGCGCCGCCAAGAGCCCGCCGGCGACCGCGTCACGCCGCCGTCGCGAGGCGCTGCGCCTCGGTGACCGCGTCCCGGAGCGTGTCCACCACCGGAGCGCCGGCCCCCTCCAGACTGTCCCGGCTGTGCGACCCCCCGGTGTACAGCACCGCACGCGCCCCAGCGTGCCGCGCGGCCAGCGCGTCGTCGGCCGCGTCGCCTATCACCACCGTGCGCGCGGGGTCGACCGTCTCGGCCAGCGCGCCCAGGTGCCGCACCATGTGCTCGGCCTTGCTGCCGCCGGAGGGCCCCCTGCGCCCGTCGACGCGCAGGAAGTGCGTCTCTATCCCGAACCCCCGCACCAGCGGGACCAGCTCCTCGTGGCCGTACATGCTGAGGATCGACTGGCTGTGCCCGGCCGACGTCCATCCCGTCAGCAGTTCCACCGCGCCCTCGGTGAGCCCGCAGCGATTCCGGTGCACGCTGTAGTGCCGGTGGAAGGCGTCGTCCATCAGCCGCCACTCGGCGTCCGTGGGCAGCCGCCCCATCAGCCGCTCGTAGAACTTCGGCACCGGTACGCAGTACAGCGCGCGGTACCGCTCCAGCGTGATCGGCTCCATGCCGAGTTCGGCGAAGGCCGCGTTCGTCGCGCCGATGATCGCGTCGTTGTCGTGGAACAGCGTGCCGTTCCAGTCCCAGACGATGTGCGCACCTGACTGCATCCCCATACCGGAGAACCTACCCGCCGCCACTGACAACCGGACCGGGTCAGGAACCGCCGTCGCCCGGCCCGACCAGGTTCGGGATCTCCTGCGTGGCGAACCACAGCAGCTCGTGGTCCTCGGCGCCGTCGACGACGAACTGCGCGTCGTCGTCGCCGGTGTCCGCCGCCCCCAGCGCCTGCGCCGCCGCCGTCACGTCCGCCTCCGCGTCGTCCGCGTCGATGTGCACCGCCGCCGCGTCGGCCAGCGGGACGGCCCCGCTCACCCGGACCTCGCCGAGCGCGGCGGGGTCCAGGCCCCGGTCCGGGTCGCCGCTCACCGCGCCGTCGGGGACGTCCACGGCCACCACGGTCCGGCGGCGCGGTGCGCCCGGGTCCATGGCCAGCAGCCGCAGCGAGGCAAGGGCGGCCCGGCTGAGCGCGGCGTACTCCAGTTCCTCCAGGTCGTCGGAGAGGTACCACTCGCGCAGCGCGGGTGTGACGGCGTAGGCGACGAGCGGCTGTGCCGGTGCCCCCAGCTCCCCCGCCGCGTAGGCCTCGGCGAGCCCGGGGAGGGTCAGGGGGACGTAGACGCGCATGGCTGGCCGCTTTCGTGGTCGGAGGGCTCCGCGGGGCGCCGGAAGACCCTGGAGAGGCCACCCGGACGGCCTTCAGGATACGTGCGGGGGTCCCCTTTCGTGTCCCCGGCCGCGCCTGCCCACGCGTCCACCGCACGCCCCTCGGTTCACCCGGTGCACCCCTGTTCCGCCCCGGAATTCCAGGGGCGCGACCTTCCGGTGTCACCCGGATAGGTGAATCCCGTCGGCCACCGACCCGGACGGGACCTTCCTTGCCTCCGCCGAACCGCGTCCCGTACAAGATCCCCAGCAGGAAGTTACTGCTCGGTACAGCGGGCCCGCACGACCGGCGGCCCGCACGTCCACGGCGCACGCCAGACCACACCGAGAACGGGGACGCATGAACAAGGTCATGACCAGGGCGCAGCGCCGCCCCGGCACTCGCCCGCCCGGCCGCCGCGACGCCCGCCGCCCCGGCGGCGCCCCGCCGCGCACGCCGGGCGGAAGCCCGGCCCGCACCGCGAACGACGGCCGTCCGCCCGGCTCCCCCCGGGGTAGCGGGCCCGCCCGCACCGGCCCCGCGGACAACCGCCCGCCCACCGCGCCGGGCCACCCCCGCGCGACGGCCTCCGTCCCGCACGGCACCGAAGAACTGGGCGGCATCGGGGGCCGACGTGCCATCGGAGGCCGGGGCGGCATCGAGGGCCCGGGTGGCGTCCAGGGCCGGAGCGGCAGCATCGACGGCCCGGGGGACATCCAGAGCCGGAGTGGCATCGAGGGTCCTGGCGCCGCTCAGCGCACCGCCTCGGCCGTCGCCACCGCCTCGGCCGTCGCCACCGCCTCGGCCGTCGCCGCCACTCCCGCCACCGCTTCCGTCACCCCTCCGGCCGTCACCGACCCAGCCACCACCGACCTCTTCGCCGACCGGCTCCTCGCCGTGCTGAGCGGCCAGCGGCCCGTCCACTGGATGCTCCGGCACACCGCGGGCCAGGCCTACGACGAACTGGTCCGCCTCGCCGAACGAGGCCCCCTGCGGGCCCGCGGCGCCCGGCCCGTGGTCCGCGACATCGGCTACTACGAGCCCCACCCCGGCGCCCTGGAGGTCTTCGCCCGCATCGGCGCCGGCCGCCAACTGCGTGCCATGGCCTTCCGCCTCGAACGGGGCCGGGACCGCCGCTGGCGCTGCACCGCGGTGGAGCTGGGCCTCCCCCGCGGCTCCGGCCTCAGGGAGGAGTGAGAGAGCCCGGCCCCGGGGCCACCCAGCGGCCTGCCCGGCCCTCCGCGCACAGAATCCGGCCTCCGCGCGCGGGACCCGGGGCCAGGACCGCCCAGCCCCTCCTCAAGGGCCTCGGCGGAGCCCCTGGGCGGGGCATGCCGAAGGGCCGGGCACCAGCCGGGACGCTGTTGGTTAATCCCGGCCTTCGCGCGACGTCGGCTCCCAAGACCTTGTTGTGGTCTTGGGAGCCGACGTTGTCGTACGGGGAGGGTGTCGATGTCGATGCAGCCGCGGGAGCCGGGGGAGATCCCGGTGGAGACGGTGCGGGTGGCGCGGGCGGCTTTCCCGAAGAGCAGTCTGGCGATCCGTGTCCGGGATGAGCTGGGGGTGCTGTTCACCGACGAGCAGTTCGCGGGGCTGTTCCCGGTGCGGGGGAAACGTGCCTGGTCGCCGGGGCGTCTGGCGATGGTGCTGGTGCTGCAGTTCGTTGAGGGATTGACCGACCGGCAGGCCGCTGAGGCGGTGCGGGCCCGGATCGACTGGAAGTTCGCGCTGGGGCTGGAGCTGGCCGATCCCGGCTTCGACTTCTCGGTGCTCTCGGAGTTCAGGGACCGTCTGGTCGGCGGGGACGCCGGGCGGACTGTGCTGGACGCGATCCTGGTCGCGGCTCAGGAACGGGGACTGGTCAAGGCTGGCGGGAAGGCACGGACCGACTCCACGCATGTGCTCTCCTCGGCACGCGAGCTGAACTGGCTGGAGCTGGTAGGCGAGACCTTCCGGGCGGCGCTGAACACGGTGGCCCGCGCGGAGCCGGAGTGGCTGAAGGAACATGCTGTGCCGGACTGGTTCAAGCACTACGCGACCCGGATCGAGGACTCCCGCTTCCCCAAAGCCCACACCAAGCGCGTCGAGGTGGGCCGACGGATCGGGACGGACGGCATGCGTCTGCTGCGCATGGTCTGGGCAGACGACGCGCCACCAGGACTGCGGAAACTGCCGGAGGTCGGGATTCTGCGGCAGGTGTGGGTCCAGCACTTCCACCTGGTGGAGGGCGACGTGGAACGGCGGGACCCAAAAGACCGGCCGCCGGGCGCGAAGCGCCTGGTCACCCCGTATGACATCGACGACCCGTGGCAGCGTCAAACGCGACACGATGTGGGATGGCTACAAGGTCCATCTCACCGAGACGTGTGACTCCGATGCCGTGCACCTGGTCACGAACGTGACCACCACCGTCGCCACTGTCTCCGACGACCGGATGGCCGCCGTCGTCCATGCCGGCCTCGCCGAACGCGGCCTGCTGCCGGACGAGCACTGGGTTGACACCGGGTATGCCAACTCCAGTGCTCTGGCCGCTGCCCGCAGCGACCACGGCGTGGCCCTGCACGGACCACTGCCGCCGGTGACCGCCGTCTCCCAGGCCCGTGGTGAGGGCGCCTACGGACAGGACGCCCTCACCATCGACTGGGACAACCAGCATGTGACCTGCCCGAACGGGATCACCAGCACCCAATGGGCCTTGCGCCGTTCGGAAGAACAGCTCCCCGTGATCCGGGTCCGTTTCTCCCCTGCCCACTGCCGTATCTGCCCCAAGCTGCGGGACTGCGTGAGTTCCCCAAAAGCTCAGCGCCGGGAGATCAGCCTCCGGCCCCGCCACGAATACGAGGCCCTTCACCAGGCCCGGCAACTCCAGGAAACCGACGCGTGGAAGGACCGCTACAAGATCCGTGCCGGGGCCGAAGGGACCATCTCCCAAGGAGTACAAGCCTGTGACCTGCGCAGATCCCGCTACTGCGGCCTGCCAAAGACCAGCCTCCAGCATCAGCTCACCGGCGCCGCCGTCAACCTCATCCGCATCGACGCCTGGCTCGCCGACAAACCCCGAGCCCGCACCCGAACCAGCCACCTGGCAGCGCTCCGCCCCGCCGCATAACGACGGGGCGAAGCAACAAGGCCCGAATTAGCCAACAGCGTCCCAGCAGGCGCCCGGCCCTTCGTCCGGCTCCGGCTCACGCGGAGCCGGTGTCACTTCTTGCGGCGGCGGCCGCTCTTCGCCTGCTTGCGGCGCTCCGCGCGCGTGAGGCCGTCGGACTCGGACCGCACCGGCTCGTCGTCGCTGGCGAACTCGCCCTCGACGACACCGCCCTCCCCGTCCACGGTCGGCGCCGAGAAGTGCAGGTCACGCCGCTGCGGCGCGTCCAGGCCCTTCGCGCGGATCTCCGGACGCGCACCCGCCTGCGCGGGCACCGCGTCCTGCGGCGCCTTCTCCAGGGACGGCGCCTCTTCCTCGACGGGGACCTCCTCGACCTGCTGCTCGACCTGGACCTCCAGGTTGAACAGGTAGCCGACGGACTCCTCCTTGATGCCGTCCATCATCGCGGAGAACATGTCGAAGCCCTCACGCTGGTACTCGACCAGCGGGTCCTTCTGCGCCATCGCGCGCAGGCCGATGCCCTCCTGGAGGTAGTCCATCTCGTAGAGGTGCTCGCGCCACTTGCGGTCGAGCACGGAGAGGACCACCCGGCGCTCCAGCTCACGCATGATCTCGGAGCCGAGCTGCGTCTCACGCGCCTCGTACTGCTCGCGGATGTCGTCCTTGATGGAGTCGCCGATGAACTCGGCGGTCAGCCCCGCGCGGTCTCCGGCCGCCTCCTCCAGCTCCTCGACGGTGACCTTCACCGGGTAGAGCTGCTTGAAGGCGCCCCACAGCCGGTCGAGGTCCCAGTCCTCCGGGAAGCCCTCGGCGGTCTCCGCCTGGACGTAGGCGTCGATGGTGTCGTCCATGAAGTGCTGCACCTGCTCGTGCAGGTCCTCGCCCTCCAGGACGCGGCGGCGCTCGCCGTAGATGACCTCGCGCTGGCGGTTGAGGACCTCGTCGTACTTCAGGACGTTCTTACGGGTCTCGAAGTTCTGCTGCTCGACCTGCGACTGGGCGGAGGCGATCGCGCGGGTGACCATCTTGTTCTCGATGGGCACGTCGTCCGGGACGTTGGCCATGGACATCACGCGCTCGACCATCTGGGCCTTGAACAGGCGCATCAGGTCGTCGCCCAGCGAGAGGTAGAAGCGGGACTCGCCCGGGTCGCCCTGACGGCCGCTGCGGCCGCGCAGCTGGTTGTCGATCCGGCGCGACTCGTGCCGCTCGGTGCCCAGCACGTAGAGGCCGCCGAGCTTCTCGACCTCGTCCTTCTCCGCCTTGACGGCCTGCTCGGCCTTCTCCAGGGCGGTGGGCAGGGCCGCCGCCCACTCCTCGATGTGCTCCTCGGGGTCGAGGCCGCGCTGGCGCAGCTCCGCCTCGGCGAGGTCCTCGGGGTTGCCGCCGAGCTTGATGTCCGTACCACGGCCGGCCATGTTCGTCGCGACCGTCACGGCGCCCTTGCGGCCGGCCTGGGCGACGATCGACGCCTCACGCTCGTGGTGCTTGGCGTTGAGCACCTCGTGCTGGATGCCGCGCTTGCTGAGCTGCTGCGAGAGGTACTCGGACTTCTCGACCGAGGTGGTGCCGACCAGGATCGGCTGGCCCTTCTCGTGCTTCTCCGCGATGTCGTCGACGACCGCCTCGAACTTGGCGATCTCGGTGCGGTAGATCAGGTCCGACTGGTCCATGCGGACCATCGGCCTGTTGGTCGGGATCGGGACCACGCCGAGCTTGTAGATCTGGTGGAACTCGGCGGCCTCGGTCATCGCCGTACCGGTCATGCCGGAGAGCTTGTTGTAGAGGCGGAAGAAGTTCTGCAGGGTGATCGTGGCGAGCGTCTGGTTCTCGTCCTTGATGTCCACCCCTTCCTTCGCCTCGATCGCCTGGTGCATGCCCTCGTTGTAGCGGCGGCCGGCGAGGATACGGCCGGTGTGCTCGTCGACGATCATGACCTCGCCGTCGATGACGACGTAGTCCTTGTCCTTCTTGAACAGTTCCTTCGCCTTGATGGCGTTGTTCAGGTAACCGACGAGCGGGGTGTTCACCGACTCGTAGAGGTTGTCGATGCCCAGCCAGTCCTCGACCTTGGAGACACCGGCCTCGTGGATGGCGACCGTGCGCTTCTTCTCGTCGACGTCGTAGTCGCCGGTCTCCTCCAGACCCTTGAGCGGGTTGCCCGCCTCGCCCTTCTTCAGGCGGGTGACCAGCTTGGCGAAGTCGCCGTACCACTTGGTGGCCTGGTCGGCCGGGCCGGAGATGATCAGCGGTGTGCGGGCCTCGTCGACGAGGATGGAGTCGACCTCGTCGACGATGGCGAAGTTGTGGCCGCGCTGTACCAGTTCGTCCTTCGACCAGGCCATGTTGTCGCGCAGGTAGTCGAAGCCGAACTCGTTGTTCGTGCCGTAGGTGATGTCGCAGGCGTACTGCTCGCGGCGCTGGGCCGGCGTCATGTTGGCGAGGATGCAGCCGACGTCCAGGCCCAGGAACTTGTGGACGCGGCCCATCATCTCGGAGTCGCGCTCGGCCAGGTAGTCGTTGACCGTGACGATGTGGACGCCGTCTCCGGAGAGGGCGTTGAGATAGGCGGGCAGGGTGCCGACGAGCGTCTTGCCCTCACCGGTCTTCATCTCGGCGACATACCCCATGTGCAGGGCGGCGCCGCCCATCATCTGCACGTCGTAGTGCCGCTGGCCCAGGACGCGCTTGGCCGCCTCGCGAACGGTGGCGAACGCCTCGGGCAGCAGGTCGTCCAGGCTCTCGCCATCGGCGTACCGCTGCTTGTACTCATCGGTGAGGGCCCGCAGCTCGGCGTCGGAGAGGTCGACGAAGTCCTCTTCGATGGAGTTGACCTGGCCCGCGATGCGGTGCAGCTTGCGCAGGATCTTGCCTTCGCCTGCACGCATGATCTTCGAGAGGACGGACACGGGGGTTGGTCTCCTTGCCGGTCGGGCCTGGGACGGTCGGGGTTCCATTTGACTTGACTGAGCAACGGCCATCGTATGCGAGGACCCCGCCCAGCCGGGAGTGCCTGCCGCGAGGGCACTCCTCGCACTGCGCTTCGCGTCGCCTTCAAAGGGGACAACGGACGGGGGGCGCGGATGGTGCCGCGTTCTCCCCGGGAATTGCGCGAATCGTGACCGCACGCTCACGCACGGGGAAACACCATGGCGTCGCGCGCGGTCTTTGAGCAGAATCGGCCGATGGAACCCGTGACGCTCACCACCGGCCGCCTCGTCCTGCGCACCCTCGGCCCGAAGGACACCGACGCCGTGTACGCCGCCGCGCAGGACCCCGACATCCAGCGCTGGACCACGATTCCCTCTCCCTATCTGTACGAGCACGCGCGCGGCTTCACCGAGCAGATGGTGCCCGACGGCTGGGCCGACGGCTCGATGTTCACCTTCGGGCTCTTCCTCCCCGAACCCTCGGACGATCTCGTGGGCGTGCTGGGGATCACCCGGCGCTCCCCGAGCGAGGCCGAGATCGGCTTCTGGGGCACCAAGGAGCACCGCGGCCACGGCTACGTCACCGAGGCGTCCCGTGCCGTGGCCCGCTGGGCCTTCACCCAGCTCGCCGTGGACCGGCTGGAGTGGCGGGCCGAGGTCGGCAACACGGCCTCCCGCGCGGTGGCCGAACGTGCGGGGTTCACCGTCGAGGGCACCCTGCGCTCGGCGCTCGACAACAAGGGCGTACGACGGGACTGCTGGGTGGGCTCCCTGCTCCCCTCGGACCTGGAACTGGCCTCGACGGCGCCCTACCTGCCCGCCCGGTCCTCCTAGGCCCTGCCGGTCCACCGGCGAACGCCCAGGTCAAACCCGGCTGTCAGTGCCGGCCCCTATCGTGCGGACCATGACGACCGTCCCGCGTCCCACCGTCGCCCTCTCGGCGGACGAAGCCCGCCGTATCGCCCTGCGCGCCCAGGGTCTCCTCGGCGCCCCCGACCGGAAATCCGGCGTGCGGGGCGTCCTGCGCCACCTCGGCGCGGTCCAGCTGGACACCATCTCGGTCCTCGCCCGCTCGCACGAACTCATCCCCTACGCCCGGCTCGGCGCCGTCGACCGCCAGAGCGTCGAGCAGGCCTACTGGAGCGGCACGCACGCCTTCGAATACTGGTCGCACGCCGCCTGCGTCCTGCCCATCGAGGAGTGGCCCCACTTCGCCTTCCGCCGCCGCGCCTACCGCGACCGCCCGCACTGGAACCACCAGCTCCCCGACGGCACCTACGACCAGGTGATCAAACAGCTGGCCGAGGAAGGCCCGCTGACGGCGACGGAACTGGGCGGCGCCAAACGCACCAGCGAGTGGTGGGACTGGTCCGGGACCAAGGTCGCCGTCGAGCGCGCCCTGATGTACGGGGAAGTGGTCTGCGTCGAGCGCCGCGGCTGGAAGCGGGTGTACGACCTCGCCGAGCGCGCCGTCCCCCCGGCCCTGCTGCACGACGAACTCGACGACACCGAGTGCCTGCGCCGCCTGGTCCGGCTGGCCGGCCAGTCCCTCGGCGTGGGCACCCGTGCGGACATCGCCGACTACCACCGGCTCAAGAACGAGCAGGTCGAATCGGTGATCGACGACTCCGGTCTGGTCCCGGTCACGGTGGAGGGCTGGTCCAAACCGGCCTGGGCGGACCCGGCGGCCCTGGCGACGCCCCCGCGCGGACGCCACCGCACCACACTGCTGTCCCCCTTCGACTCCCTGATCTGGGACCGGGCGCGCACCGAGCGGATCTTCGGCTTCACCCACCGCCTGGAGGCCTACGTCCCCAAGCCGAAGCGGATCCACGGCTACTTCGCGATGCCGGTGCTGGCGGGCGGCCGACTGGTCGGGCGGGTGGACCCGGCCCGGCAGGGGGCCGCGCTGGTGGCCAGACAGGTCACCCTGGAGGGCCCCAAGGCGGTCACCGCGGTGGCCCAGGCACTGGTCGAGGCGGCGAGCTGGGTGGGCGCCACGCAGGTGCGCGTGGAGCGGGTCGACGCTCCGGACCTGCGCGAGCCCCTCACCCGGGAGGTGACCCGGGCGCTGACCGCCGCGCTGCGCTGAGCGCGTTCCAGCCGGTCCGCCGATAAGCCGGTTCAGCCCGCTCAGCGGATCTCGAGGATCTTCTCCCGCATCGCGTACACCACCGCCTCCATCCTGGAGTGCAGCTGCAGCTTCTCCAGGATGTTGCGGACGTGGTTCTTCACGGTGTTCTCGGAGATGAACAACTCCTTGGCGATGTCCCGGTTGTTCATCCCCGTCGCGACGAGCTTGAGGACTTCCAGTTCCCGGTCGGTCAGCCGGGGGGCGGGGACGAGGCGGCGTTCGTCGGTGCGCTGGATCATCGACTTGAACTCGGTGAGCAGCTTCGACGCCATGGAGGGGCTGATCTGCGACTGGCCGTCGGCCACCGCGCGGATGGCGGTGGACACCTCGTCCGTGGAGATCTCCTTGAGGAGGTAACCGGTCGCGCCCGCCTTGATCGCGTCGTAGAGGTCGGCCTCCTCGTCGCTGATCGTCAGCATGATGATCTTCGCGCTGGGGGCGACCTCCTTGATCGAGGTGCACGCCTCGATCCCGCCGCGCCGGGGCATCCGTACGTCCATCAGCACGATGTCGGGCAGCAGGTCGGCGGCCTTGTCCACGGCCTCGGCGCCGTCGCCCGCCTCGCCGACGACCTGGATGTCCTCCTCGGCGGCGAGCACGATCTCCAGGCCGCGGCGGAAGAGGGCGTGGTCGTCCACGACCAGGACTCTGATCGGCTCCACGCGGGAGGTGCCCGCGCCCGGGCCCATGCCGACGACGTCGCGGTCGGCGCCCACCTCCCGCATCGGTCCGAAGCTGTCCGTCATCGTTTTCCTCCCCCTGAGGCTGTGGCCGGGCATGCGGTGCCGTGGCCAACCCGAGGCAACAGCCCAGCCGTTGGGCCGTTGCGGCCATGATTCCATGTCCGGCCGCTACCGAGGTGACCAAGCGGTGCGCGAAGGGGTCGCACGCCGGTGCCCCTGGGGGCGCACCCGCGCACTCCAGGGGCACCGGCTCAGCCGACGGGCCTGGCGGGTCGTCAGCCGCCCAGGGTGCCGCCCGCCTCGGGGGAGCTCTCCTGGGCCACCATCGTGTCCGTCCTGAGGTGGATCACGCCGTAGTCGTAGGCGTGCCGCCGGTAGACGACGCTGGGTTCCTTGGTCTCGGAGTCGACGAACAGGTAGAAGTCGTGCCCGACCAGCTCCATCTCGTAGAGAGCCTGGTCGAGGGTCATCGGAGAGGCGACGTGGGTCTTCTCGCGGACGACGAGGGGACCGTCCCCCTGCACCTCCAGCGATCCGACCTTCTTCGTGGGCACCTGGCCCGCCGCTTCCTCCGCGGCGGTCAGCCCGTTGCCGTTCAGCGTGGCGGCGCCCGGGACGTGGTCGGCGACCTCCGCCGCGGGGATACGGCGGGCACCTCGGCGCGAGAAACGCTTGTCGTGCTGCTTGCGCAGCCGGGCCCCCAGCTTCTCCGCGGCGAGGTCGAGCGCCGCGTACGGATCGCTGGCCGCTGCCTCCGCCCGGATCACCGGACCGCGGGAGCGGAGCGTGATCTCCACTCGGTCGCAACGGTCGGCCTGCCTGGGGTTGGGCTCCTTGGACACCTCGACGTCGAGGCTCATCACCTTGCCGTCGAGCTTCTGGATCTTCTCCAGGTTCAGCTTCTCGGCCACGTGCTTGCGGAACCGCTCGGGCACCTCTGTCTTGCGGCCCTTGACGACGATGTCCACGCAGAACTCCGTTCCCGGATCGCTCCGCTTCGGCGGCGGAGCATCTCCCTTTCGCACCCGGTTCCGGTCGGGTCCGGAACCTCGGACTCGGTGACGTCCACCTCCCCTTCCCCGCGGGCGAGATCTCCACCCTGCCGGTACGGATGATTGCGAAAAACTCGCACACCCGCAGCACGGCATTCGGATATGAGGGGAACGGCCTGCGCCTTTCCCTCACCACCCGAACATATCTCGCTCGGCGGGACGGCGTCACCCTCTACCGCGGCGTACCTCCGTCCAGGTGAATTATCCCCGTCATTACCTGCAACGACCCCCGCCCACTGTCAGTTCCGGTTCATTTCGAAGGAATCCGGAGAAGCCGCCACGACGGCCGCACAGATCACGTCACCGGCGCCGCGGGCATCCGCCAATTCCGATGTGCTGTACACCGGGTTCCCCTCCTTCCGGCCTGATACCGGCTTCCGTTCCCCCATCCCTTCCCAGGCCCGCGCCGCGTACACGGCTGTCCGCACGGCACGTGCGGCCTCCATCAGCGAGGCACCCGTCGTCATCAGGTCGTCGACCAGCACGACGGCCCCCTCCCGCAGCAACCGCTCCCCGCCCGTGGCCACCTGGAGCGCACCGGCCAGGTTCTCCAGCCGCTGCCGGGAGCCCAGCGTCGACTGGTCGGCCACGACCCGCCGCTGACGCAGCACGGCCAGTGCCCGGGCCGGCAACCCCGACCGGCGCAGCTCACCGGCTGCCGCGCGCGCGATCCGCCGCACCGGATCGTGCCCCCTGGCCCGCACGGCACCGCGCGCCGACGGCACCGGCACCAGCAGCACCGGCCCGGTGGAACCCCCGGCCGCCTCCCGTGTCCCGGTCGCTGCCCGCACCCCCGCCCGCACGGCGCCCGCCAGGGCCGTGCCCAGCGGACCCGCGAGGGCCAGCGCGCCGCGCTCCTTGTGGGCGAGGAGGGCCGCCCTGACCTCGTCCGCGTACGGAGCCGCCGCGTGCACGGCCGGCAGGCCGGGCGGCTCCGGCACCGGACGCACCCGGCGCGGCGCGGCCCCGCCGAGGACGGCACGGCACCGGGGGCAGAGCATCGTGCGCGGCCTGCCGCAGCCTCCGCACTCGGCCGGCAGTACCAGGTCGGTGAGGTCCTGCCACCACCCGCGCATGGCTCCACTGTGCCCACCCCGCACCGGCCCCGCCACCCCTGTGGACAACGGACCGCGCCGCCCTGTGGACAACTCCGCCCACGACGATCAGAGCTTCACCCGCACGAGGGAAGGAGAGAAGGACAGAAGGAAAGGACACGAGGGAAGAAGGACACGAGGCAGAGGGAAGGACACAAACCCCGCACCACCCCGGACAGCAATCCCCCGACCCGGGCACCGAGCCCCGCGCCCACGGGCTACCCCGACCCGGGCACCGAGCCCCACGCCCACGGGCTGCCCCGACCCGGGCACCCGACCCCGCCCGTCCCGGCACCAAGCTCCGCTCACCCCGGGTAGACGGGCGCCGCCCCTTCCTTGACCACCTTCTGCCACTGCGCCACGGACGACATCCGCACGAGCCCGTCGGCCGCCGAGTACGCCACCAGCGGCAGCCGCTCGTCCTCGGAGGCGGCGATCGACTTCACCCCCGTGAGCGCGGCGGGCGCCGGGATGTCCGGCGTGGAACCGTCGACCTGGGCGTACCGCATCGTCTGCACGCCCCCCTGCTCCCGCCCGGCCACCACGAGCCGGCTGTCCCCCGCCCACGACATGGCGGTGACGTCCTCCATGTCGGGCGCCGCCGAACGCAGTCCGAGCACCGACACCGCCGGCCGCTCGCCGCTCCTGCCGTCCCGCTCGATGCGCCCGATGAGCAGGGACTCGGTGCCGTCCTTGTGCTGCACGAGCAGCGCGACACGCACACCGTCGGCAGCCACCCGCACCGCGTCGACACGTCCGTCCAGACCAGGGACCGCCACCTCGATCGGTTCACCCGTGCCCTGTTCCAGCACCATCAGCCGCGGCCGGGCCGGATCGCGGTCGGCCACCCACAGGTCGCCGTGGGCGTCCCAGCTGGGCGGCGTCAGCCGGTCGTCCTCGGTCTTGCCGTTGCTGCGCAGCACCGCGTTGCCGAGCGCGCCACCCTGCGACAGCGACGCCACGAACAGGTCCTTCCGGTCGTTGCCGACGCCCGCGGCGGTGCGCTCGTCCCATGACACAGCCGCCGAGCTGAACCTCTGCGCGCCCTCGCCCAGGCCACCCGGCACCGGTTCCACGCTCGTCCCGGCGCTGCCGCCGAGGATCCGCACCAGCCTGCGCTTGTCGTCCAGGAAGTACAGGTACTCGGGCCGCTTCACCGGCCCCCGCGTGGCGACGGTCCGGGCCCGGTCCGCGCCGAGCGTGCACAGCGTGCTCCCGTCACTGCCCTGGAGCGCCACCGTCTCGACCGTGGGCGTCAGGTTCTGCACCGTGAACAGCACCTGGGCCGCCATGTCCCAGCACCTCTGGTCGTCGACGGCCGACGCCTTCAGGTTCAGCGGCACCGTCAGTCTGTTCTGGTCGTCGGGCGACAGCCCGGTGACGTCCTTGCGCAGTGCCGTCCCGGTCGGGAAGCTCGACCTGACCACCCGGTCCAGCCACCGCGTCGGCCCGCTGAGCACCGAGCGGACCACGTGCGTCATCGCGTCCACCCGCTGGCGTACGTACACGGGATCGGCGACCGCCGTCGCCGGCCGTCCGGTCCCGGCCGGCGCGTTCGAGGCGAAGTAGTACTTGTTGACGGGCAGGTAGTTGCGCTGGAAGTCCGACCGGCCCATCAGGACGCCCTGCGGCGGAGTGTCGATGCGCCACTGCCCGGACTTCCGGTCGCGCGTGAGGTGCACGGACTGGCTGTAGCGGCCGTCGAGCGGCATGTACGACTGCTGCGCGTCCACCCGGGCCACCTTGCTGCCGGAGAGCGTGAACGCGTAGTCACCGCTGTCCTCGTGCGCCGTGGCACGGTCGGCCTCGATGTCCCACCCGTCGGCGAGCACGGTCGTCGACGACTCCGGCCGCCACTTCCGCGAGGCCGCCGTCGTCAGGTACTGCCGGGCCGTCGCGTACTGCGGGTCGTCACTCGTCAGCGCCTCCAGGAAACCCTGCACGATCTCCGCCGGCGGGGCGTTCTCCCGGGGCGGCATGGCGAACACCCGTACCTCGGTGTCCTGACGCGGAGTGGACTCCACGTCCCGCAGGTCCCCGCTGTCGGGCATCGAGGCGCACCCGGCCAGCAGAAGGATCCCCCAGGCGGCGCACGCCACCGCGCGCATCGGCCGACGCCGCGCGCCCCCCTCGCGGTCAGCGCCCACGAAATGCCTCCCCTTGCTCCTGCGTGCCCTGCGCCCCGGCGTCCTCCGGGTCCGCGCCCCCGCCCGCACGTTCCTCCGCCGTACCGGCGGCCTCGGCGGTCGGTGTGGCGTCCTGCCGCCGCGTGCCCGGGGCCTGCCGGGGCACCACGCGCGCGCCGCTGCCCGGCAGCGCCGTCGGGTCGGCCGTGGGGGCCGCCGCGGTCGGCCGGCCCGCTATCGGGTCCCGGCCCTGCGCCGCGCCGCGGTCACCGGCCGCCTGCACGGGCACGGTGGCCCGCTTGCCGCCGCGCACCGCACCGGCCTCGTCGACTCCCCTGTTGCGCCGCGAGTCCTTGGGCTCCAGGGGTATCGGCGAGCCCCGCAGCGGCTCGTCCGCCGTCCTCGGTATCGTCAGCCGGAACTGCGAACCGCCGCCCGGCTCGCCCCACGCCTGCAGCCAGCCCCCGTGCAGCCGGGCGTCCTCCAGGGCGATCGACAGCCCGAGGCCCGTGCCGCCGGTGGTACGCGCGCGTGCCGGGTCGGCCCGCCAGAAGCGGCTGAAGACCCGGGTGGCCTCGCCCGGCTTGAGTCCGACGCCGTAGTCGCGCACCGCGACCGCGACCGCGCCGCCCGCCGCGGCGAGCCTGACGACGACGTCCCGTCCCTCGCCGTGCTCGACGGCGTTGACGACGAGGTTGCGCAGGACCCGCTCCACGCGCCGGGCGTCGACCTCGGCGACGACGGGCTGCTGGTCGCCGGCGACGCGTATGCGCGTGCCCTTGCGGTCCGCGAGCGGTTCGGCACCGCTGACCACCCGCCGCACCACCTCGCGCAGGTCGACCGGCTCGGCCTCCAGCGCCGCCGCGCCCGCGTCGAAACGGCTGATCTCCAGCAGGTCGGACAGGAGCGACTCGAACCGGTCCACCTGATCGAGAAGCAGCTCCGCCGACCGCGCCGTGACCGGGTCGAAGTCCTCGCGCGCCTCGTGGATGACGTCGGCGGCCATCCGTACGGTCGTCAGCGGCGTACGCAACTCGTGCGAGACGTCGGAGACGAACCGGCGCTGCATCCGCGACAGGTCCTCCAGCTGGTTGATCTTCAGCTGGAGGTTCTGCGCCATCTTGTTGAAGGCCTCGCCCAGACGCGCGATGTCGTCCTCGCCGGTGACCTTCATCCGCTCCTGCAGCCGCCCCGCCGACAGCCGCTCGGCGATCCCCGCGGCCATCCGCACCGGCGTGACCACCTGGCGCACCACGAGCCAGGCGATCGCCCCGAGCAGGACGACGACGAAGAGGCCGGCCGTGGCCAGGGTCCCCTTCACCAGGCTGAGCGACTTCTCCTCCTGGGTGAGCGGGAAGAGGTAGTACAGCTGGTACGGGTGCCCGTTGGGGTCGTTGACCTGCTTGCCGATGACAAGGGCGGGCTGGGGCTGCTTGTCGGTGTCCTTGTAGACGATGCGCGTGTAGCTCTGCGCGGCGGTCATGCTGCCGTTGATCCGGGCCCGCAGGTCCTCGGGGACGCTCACGGTCGGATCCACCTGGCCGGAGGCGCGCGGCCCGCGCCCCCCGGCGCTGTCCTCATCCGCCGGGAGCGTGACCACGTCGAAGGCGCCCTGACCGCCGCTGGAGAGCGACGACACCAGCTCACTCATCCACGAGATGACGTTCTGCGAGGAGTGCCCGTCCGCGGGAGTGCCCGTCGCGTCGTCGCCGGTGCCGCTCGCCGCCTCGTCGGCCCGCTGCTTGGCCACCGCGAACCCGCCGGTCGCCTGGCTCTGCGACGCCTTGACCTTGGCGTCCAGCAGCCCGTTGCGCACCTGCCCGATGACGACGAAACCCAGCAGCAGCACGACGCCCAGCGACATCAGCAGCGTGGTGGCGACGACCTTGAGCTGGATGTTGCGCCGCCACAGCCGCATGACGGGCAGCAGCGGCCGGCGCACCCAGCGCAGCAGCAGACGCAGGACCGGGCTGCCCTGCACGCCGCCGTGCAGCAGCCCGCCCTCCAGGAGACGCCCCCAACGGGAACCCGCGCTCTTCCGGCCGACAGGCCGCTTCACGCGGGACCCGGTGCGCCCGGGCGCCGAAGCGGCGCTGTCCCCGGACA
Source organism: Streptomyces sp. NPDC021356 (assembly GCF_040641015.1). Lineage (NCBI taxonomy): Bacteria > Bacillati > Actinomycetota > Actinomycetes > Kitasatosporales > Streptomycetaceae > Streptomyces > Streptomyces sp. NPDC021356. The sequence goes on from NZ_JBFACU010000017.1 coordinate 195,567, forward strand.
TGTCAGCTGGGTCCGGCCTTGTAGCCGACACCGCGGACGGTCACCACGATCTCCGGCTTCTCCGGGTCCTTCTCGACCTTGGAGCGCAGCCGCTGGACGTGCACGTTCACCAGGCGGGTGTCCGCCGCGTGGCGGTAGCCCCACACCTGCTCCAGGAGCACCTCGCGCGTGAACACCTGCCACGGCTTGCGGGCGAGCGCGACCAGCAGGTCGAACTCCAGCGGCGTCAGCGCGATCGACTGCCCGTCCCGCTTCACCGAGTGCCCGGCCACGTCGATGACCAGGTCACCGATGGCGAGCTGCTCCGGGGCGGGCTCCTCCGACCTGCGCAGCCGCGCCCGGATCCGGGCGACCAGCTCCTTCGGCTTGAACGGCTTGACGATGTAGTCGTCGGCCCCCGACTCCAGGCCCACGACGACATCCACGGTGTCGCTCTTGGCGGTCAGCATCACGATCGGCACGCCGGACTCGGCCCGGATCAGGCGGCAGACCTCGATGCCGTCCCGGCCGGGCAGCATCAGGTCGAGCAGCACCAGATCGGGCTTGGTCTCCCGGAAAGCGGCCAGCGCCTTGTCGCCGTCGGCTACGAAAGACGGCTCGAAACCCTCGCCACGCAGCACGATTCCGAGCATCTCGGCCAGTGCGGTGTCGTCGTCGACGACAAGGACTCGTCCCTTCATGAACGACATCATCCCATTCTTGTAACGGTGGCGAAGATCCAGGTGAGACAGCTCACTGGCCTGTGACGATAGTCGTACGGAGCCGTCACTGTCTGCCCTCGCCCGGGAACGGGCACGATGCCGACGCCCCGGCGCCTACCCCGCCGCCGCCTGCCGCGCCCGCGCGCACAGCTCGGCCAGCCCCTCCGCTGTCACCGGCGACACTGTGCCCTGCTCGGTGACGATCGCGGTCACCAGCTCCGGCGGGGTCACGTCGAACGCCGGGTTGTAGGCCTGCGTGCCCAGCGGCGCCACCGGAATGCCCCCGCCGGCTCCCGTCACCGGGACCTGCGGGGCGATCAGCTCCGTCACCTCGTACCCCGGCCGCTGCTCGACCTCGATGGACGCCGCGTCCGCCGTCTTCTCGTCCACCGTCGTCACCGGCGCGACCACGATGAACGGCACGTGGTGGTAGCGGGCGAGCACCGCGAGCGGATAACTGCCCACCTTGTTCGCCACCGACCCGTCCGCCGCGATCCGGTCCGCACCGATCAGCACCGCGTCCACCTCCCCCGCCGCGAACAGCGACCCGGCCGCGTTGTCGGTGAGCAGCGTGTACGCCAGGTCGTTGCGCGCCGCCTCGTACGCCGTCAGACGCGCCCCCTGAAACAACGGCCGGGTCTCGTCCACCCACAGCCTGCGCAGCCGGCCCGCCCGGTGCGCCGCCAGCGCCACCGCGAACGCCGTCCCCTCCCCGCCCGACACCAGCGACCCGGTGTTGCAGTGCGTGAGCACCCGGTGGCCGCCACCGGGCAGCAGCTCGTCCAGCAGCGCCAGCCCGTGCTCGGCCATCCGCGCGCTGGCCCGCGCGTCCTCCCGGTGCAGCCGCTGCGCCGCCGCCAGCGCCGCCGGAGCGGCCAGCAGCGGGTCACCGGTCTCGGCCAGCGCCGTGTGATAGGCGCACCGCGCCCGGTGCACGCCCACGGAGAGGTTCACCGCGGTGGGCCGCGCCCCCGCCAGGGCGTCGGCGGCGTCGTCCACGTCGAAACCGCGCGCGGCGGCGAGCGCGACACCGTACGCCCCGGCGATGCCGAGCAACGGCGCCCCACGCACGGCCAGCGACCGGATCGCCTCCACCAGCGCGGGCGCGTCCGTGCACACCAGCTCGACCTCCTCGGCGGGCAGCCTCGTCTGATCGAGGAGCACCAGCACCGGCCCCTCGGGAGGCTCCTCCCAGCGGAGGGCGGGAATCCCCGGCGGCCGGTTGTCCTCGCGGGTCTGCGCGTACTGATCAGCCATGCCGTCAGTGTTCCCCGTATCCCTCGGACAATGGAAGGCGCGCAGCCCCCACCGCGGCAGGTCACCCGAACACCACCCCATGGCACGATGGCAGCCAACCTGCCGCCGCGACCGCGGACGGGCACCGTGAAGGAGCGATGATGAACGACACTCCGGGCTGGGCCTCGCCCGGATCCGCCCCGTCCGACGGGCAGGAGCCCGGCGCGTCCGGCCCTGCCGACGCCGCGGGCCGCCCCGACACCGCACCGCCCGCGCAACCCGCGGACCAGCCGGGCGCACAGCCGCAGGGCCCCGGCGTGAAGTGGTCCAAGGAGCAGCCACCGGCCGGCCAGTGGTCCGCGCCCACCGGGCCCTCGGCCGCCCCGGCACCGGGCCCGGGCCAGGCGACCCCGCCGCCTCCCCCCGGCCCCGGCTGGGGCACCCCGCCGCCCGCCGGCGGAGGCTACGGCGGTCCCGGGGGCGGACACGGAGGCCCCGGGGGCTACGGCGGTCCCGGCGGATACGGTCCCGGGGGTTACGGCGCCTGGGGAGCCGGCTGGGGCGGCCCCCCGCCCGCGGCCAAGCCCGGAGTGATCCCGCTGCGCCCGCTCGGACTGGGCGAGATCCTCGACGGCGCGGTCTCCACGATGCGCACCCACTGGCGCACCGCGCTCGGCATCTCCCTGGTCATCGCCGTCGTCACCCAGATCGCCGTCATCCTCGTGCAGCGCCTGGCCCTGAACGACATCGTCGACAACGCCGCACTCGACGACCCCAACGCCAGCCCGCGGGAACTGCTGCGCGCCATGGGCGACGGCCTGCTCGGCTCCGGCATCCTCTTCGTCGTCGGCATCATCGGCACCGTCCTGGCCACCGCGCTGCTCACCACGGTCACCAGCCGCGCCGTGCTCGGCAAGCCCGTCACCATCCGCGAAGCCTGGCGCGACGCCCGCCCCCAGATCCCCCAGCTGCTCGGCCTGATCCTTCTGCTGCTGGTCATCTGCCTCGGCGTCTTCGCCGTGGGCACGGTCCCCGGCATCCTCATCGCCGCCGCCGGATCCCCTGCCGGGGGCACCGCGATCGCCGTCCTCGGCGCGCTGGGCGCCGGTGTGGTCGCCATCTGGCTGGCGGTGCGCTACTCCCTCGCCTCGCCCGCCCTGATGCTCGAGAAGCAGGGCGTCAAGAAGGCGATGGGCCGCTCCGCCAAGCTGGTCCGCGGCTCCTGGTGGCGGATGTTCGGCATCCAGCTGCTGACCGCGCTCATCGTGAACATCATCTCGGCGATCATCGTCATCCCCTTCAGCATCATCGCCACCGCGTTCAGCGACGGCGGCATCTCCGGCCTCCTGGAGGGCAGCAGCCGCCTCGGCTGGACGTACCTCGTCATCGCGGGGGTCGGGTCGGTGATCGGCTCCATGATCAAGTTCCCGATCACGGCCGGTGTCACCGTGCTCCTCTACATCGACCAGCGCATCCGCCGCGAGGGCCTCGACCTCGAACTGGCTCGCGCCGCGGGCGTCCAGGGCCACGGCTCCGGCACACCCGCCTCGGGGAGCTGATGCCGTGAGCCTACCGGGGGGAGTTCTCACAGCGCCGCCCACGCTGCCGCACGCGGCCGACCACGCCGAAGGGACCCTGCGCGCCCTCCTCCACGCCGGGCACGCCGCCACCCTGGCCGCGTCGGGCACGGGCACGGGCGGCGAACCCCCGGTGACCGTCCCACGAGACCCCGCGCGCGAGGCCGCCCGCCGCGAACTCTCCAAGCGGATGTACCACGAGAACGAACCCGGCCTGCTGCAACGCGCCCTCGACCACCTCTGGGACTGGCTCGGCAAACTCTTCGACTCGGCCTCCGGCGCCACCCCCGGCGGACCCGTCGGCCTCGTCGTCGTCATCCTGGCCGTACTCGCCGTACTGGGCGCCCTGTGGTGGCGCCTCGGCACCCCGCACCGCCGGCCCACCTCCGCGCCCACCCTGTTCGACGACCGCCCCCGCACCGCCGCCGAACACCGCGCCGCCGCCGAGGCCCACGCCACCCAGGGCCATTGGAACCAGGCCGTCCAGGAACGCATGCGCGCCATCGTCCGCTCCCTGGAGGAACGCACCCTCCTCGACGCCCGCCCCGGCCGCACCGCCGACGAGGCCGCGGCCGAGGCCGGCCGTACCCTGCCCGCCCACAGCGACCGGCTGCACACCGCCGCCCGGGACTTCGACGACGTCACGTACGGCGACCGGCAAGCCACCGCACCGGCGTACCACCGCATCGCCGAACTCGACCGCGACCTGGAACGCACCCGGCCCCAGCTCACCCACAGCACCCCGAGCACCACCCCCACCACCCAGCAGGAAGCAGACCGGGGAGCCGCCGGATGACCACCGAGGCCACCACCACGGCCCCGCGCGCGACCACCTCGGCCACCCCCACCGCCCGCCGGACGTGGACCCGCGCGCGCGGCGTCCTGCTCGCGCTCGTCCTCCTCCTCGCCGCGGCCGTCACCATCGCCGCGCTGCGCTCCGGCGACCAGCACGGCCGGCTCGACCCGCGCTCCGCCGACCCCTACGGCAGCCGCGCCGTCGCCGCCCTCCTCGCCGACCACCGGGTGACCACACGCGTCGTCACCAGCCTCGACGAGGCACGCACCGCGGCCGGCCCCGACACCACCCTGCTCGTCACCGCCCCCGACCTGCTGACCCACGACCAGCAGACCCGGCTGCACACCGCACTCGCCCCCTCCGGCACACGCACGGTCCTGGTCGCGGCCGGCACCCCGTCCCTCGACCGCCTGGCCCCCGGCGTCACCGCCGACCCCGCACCCGGATTCGACACCGCCCTCGAACCCGGCTGCCCCCTGCCCGCCGCTCGCCGCGCCGGCACCGCCGAACTGGGCGACGGCATCCGCTACACCACCCCCCTGCGCACAGCCGACGCCTGCTACCCCAGCGACGGCCTGCCCACCCTCCTGCGCATCCCGCAGGACGCGGGCGGCGACACCGTCCTCCTCGGCGCGCCCGACATCCTCTACAACAACCGCCTCGACCAGCAGGGCAACGCCTCGCTCGCCCTCCAACTCCTCGGCTCCCACCACCATCTGATCTGGTACCTCCCCTCACTCACCGACGACTCGGCCTCCAGCACAGGCCGGCGCAGCTTCTTCGACCTGCTCCCCTCCGGCTGGCTCTGGGGCACCCTCCAGCTCTTCATCGCCGCCGCCCTGGCCGCCCTGTGGCGGGCACGCCGGTTCGGCCCCCTCGTGCCCGAGAAACTCCCCGTCGCGATCCGCGCCTCCGAGACCACCGAAGGCCGCGCCCGCCTCTACGCCAAGGTCGACGCCCGCGACCGCGCCGCCGCCGCTCTCCGCTCCGCCACCCGCACCCGCATCGCCCCCCTCGTCGGCATCCCTGCCACCCAGGCGCACTCGCCCGAGACCCTTCTCCCCGCCCTGTCCGACCGCCTCCACGGCGACGGACAGCCCCTGCACGACCTCCTCTTCGGCCCGCCGCCCGGCGACGACGCGGCCCTCGTCTCCCTCGCCGACCGACTCGACGCCCTCGAAAGAGAGGTACGCCGTCCATGATGGACCCGACCACTGACAACGCCGGGCACACCGGGGACGCGACCGCCGCCCGGTCCTCCCTGGAAGCGCTGCGCGCCGAGATCGCCAAGGCCGTGGTCGGCCAGGACCCCGCCGTGACCGGCCTCGTCGTCGCCCTGCTCTGCCGCGGCCACGTGCTGCTCGAAGGCGTTCCCGGAGTCGCCAAGACCCTTCTCGTCCGCACCCTCGCCGCCGCCCTGGAACTCGACACCAAACGCGTCCAGTTCACCCCCGACCTCATGCCCAGCGACGTCACCGGCTCCCTCGTCTACGACGCCCGCACCACACAGTTCTCCTTCCAGCCCGGCCCGGTCTTCACCAACCTCGTCCTCGCCGACGAGATCAACCGCACCCCGCCGAAGACCCAGTCGTCCCTCCTCGAAGCGATGGAGGAGCGCCAGGTCACCGTCGACGGCACCCCCCGCCCGCTCCCCGACCCCTTCCTCGTCATCGCCACCCAGAACCCGGTCGAGTACGAAGGCACCTACCCCCTGCCCGAGGCACAGCTCGACCGCTTCCTCCTCAAACTGACCATTCCCCTGCCCTCGCGGCAGGACGAGATCGACGTTCTCACCCGGCACGCCGCCGGCTTCGACCCGCGCGACCTGCGCGCCGCCGGCGTACGCCCCGTCGCGGGCCCCGCCGACCTCGACGCGGCCCGCGCCGCCATCGCCAAGACCACCGTCTCCCCCGAGATCGCCGCCTACGTCGTCGACATCTGCCGCGCCACCCGGGAGTCCCCCTCCCTCACCCTGGGCGTCTCGCCCCGCGGTGCGACGGCCCTGCTGTCGACGGCCCGCGCCTGGGCCTGGCTCACCGGCCGCGACTACGTCATCCCCGACGACGTCAAAGCCCTCGCCCTGCCCACCCTGCGCCACCGCGTACAACTGCGCCCGGAGGCCGAGATGGAAGGCGTCACCGCCGACTCGGTGATCACGGCGATCCTCACCCACGTCCCGGTCCCCCGCTGATGGCTCTGACCGGACGCGCCACCCTCCTCGCAGCCCTCGGCTCCCTGCCCGTCGGCATCTGGGACCCGGGCTGGTCGGGCATCCTCGCTGTCAACGCCCCCCTGGCCGTCGCCTGCGCCTGCGACTACGCCCTCGCCGCACCGGTCCGCCGACTCGGCCTGACCCGCACCGGCGACACCTCCGTACGCCTGAACGAAACCGCCGACGTCACCCTCACCGTCACCAACCCGTCCGGCCGCCCCCTGCGTGCCCGGATCCGCGACGCCTGGCCACCCAGCAGCTGGCAGCCCGGCACGGAGACAACGGCATCCCGCCACCGGCTGACGGTGCCGCCCGGCGAACGCCGCCGCGTCACGACCCGCCTGCGCCCCACCCGACGCGGCGACCGCCAGGCCGACCGCATCACGGTCCGCTCCTACGGCCCCCTGGGTCTCTTCTCGCGCCAGGGCACGCACAAGGTGCCCTGGACGGTCCACGTCCTGCCGCCGTTCACCAGCCGCAAGCACCTGCCCGCGAAACTGGCCCGGCTGCGGGAGCTGGACGGCCGCACCAGCGTCCTCACCCGCGGCGAGGGCACCGAATTCGACAGCCTGCGCGAGTACGTGCCCGGCGACGACACCCGTTCCATCGACTGGCGCGCAACGGCCCGCCAGTCCACGGTCGCCGTACGCACCTGGCGCCCCGAGCGCGACCGGCACATCCTCCTGGTCCTCGACACGGGCCGCACCTCCGCCGGGCGGGTGGGGGACGCCCCCCGCCTGGACGCCGCAATGGATGCCGCCCTGCTCCTCGCGGCTCTGGCATCCCGCGCAGGCGACCGCGTCGACCTGCTCGCCTACGACCGCCGGGTACGCACCCTCGTACAGGGCCGAGCCGCAGGCCACCTCCTGCCGTCCCTGGTCAACGCCATGGCGACGCTGGAACCGGAACTCGTCGAGACGGACTCCCGAGGACTGGTGGCAACAGCCCTCCGCACAGCGCCTCGCCGTTCCCTGATCGTCCTGCTCACCAGCCTGGACGCGGCTCCTGTGGAGGAGGGCCTGCTCCCCGTCCTCCCCCAGCTCACCCGACGGCACACGGTGCTCGTCGCTTCGGCGGCGGATCCGTACGTGGCCCGCATGGCCGCCGCCCGCGGTACCGCGGAAGCGGTCTACGAGGCCGCGGCTGCGGCACGTTCCCAAGGAGAACGCCACCGCGTCGCTGAACAACTCCGCCGACAGGGCGTCACGGTCGTCGACGCCATCCCGGACGACCTGGCACCGGCACTGGCCGATGCTTATCTCGCACTGAAGGCGACCGGCCGGCTCTGACACCGGGCACCGGCCGCCCGGACCGCGCTGAAAACGCAGAAAACCCCGCACCATGAGGTGCGGGGTTTTCCCTAAAATTTGTTCGGCGGTGTCCTACTCTCCCACAGGGTCCCCCCTGCAGTACCATCGGCGCTGTAAGGCTTAGCTTCCGGGTTCGGAATGTAACCGGGCGT